>JAQBBZ010000141.1:0-10610 GCA_032125735.1 Labilibaculum sp. | reverse complement strand
ATCAAACGATAAAGAAAAAATACTTGCTGCTGGTTTTGACAAATACATTTCTAAACCAATAGATAAGAATAAACTAATTAACATGATTACAGCATTAAAGCCATAAATAGGTGTTCGCAATTTTAAACTACAAGATGGACATGCTACATTTGTTGTTACAATGGTTAAACACAACATTTAAGGTGCAGTTCACAATGTGAAGTGCGAGATATTAGTAGATTAATAAACCCCATGTGCGGTTCCCTGTATTCTCTTTAAAAATCGAAGCCGATTCCAGAAAATATAACCATTGAGTAAGATTTATACTGATGCTGACTACTTGTATTTATGAAATTCAAATAATATTTTACAAAAGCTTTCCTCCATTGATTAATGGAATCAAAACCCATTAAAAAAGATAATTCTTCATATTAACTCTAAAAAAGCTGAATTCCAATAAAAATTAAATCAACATCGTAAAAATCCAATCTCAAAATCACATTAAAAAGCTAAAATTTGTATTCCAATTTAAAATTCAGCTTGCTTTTTAACCAGTCATTTATAAAAAGAACTATTTTTATGCCGAAATACTAAATATGATGAAGAGAAAATATAAAGTATCGGTTATTCAGCTTAACCTAAATGACATACCAGAGAACAACCTTAAAAAATGTTTAAGCTGGGTAAGAGAAGCAGCCAAACAAGGAGCAGAGGTTATTTCATTACCAGAATTATACAGCAGTCATTATTTCTGCCAGAGTGAAGATGTTGATAATTTTGCCTTGGCAGAACCTTTGTACAGCACATCTTTTACAGCTTTTAGTGCTTTGGCAAAAGAACTGGGAGTTGTGATTATCGTGCCGTTTTTTGAAAAAAGAATGCCAGGCATCTATCACAACAGTGCATACATTATCGATACCGATGGATCAGAAGCAGGTTTGTACCGAAAAATGCACATCCCTGATGATCCTCATTTTTACGAAAAATTTTACTTCACACCAGGAGACCTTGGCTTTAAAAGCATAAATACTCAAAAAGGTAAAATAGGAACCTTAATTTGCTGGGATCAATGGTATCCAGAGGCAGCTAGGTTAACGGCGCTAAAAGGTGCCGAAATCTTATTTTATCCTACTGCAATTGGTTGGGCTCCGCACGAAGTAGAGGAATTTGGAGAAAGACAATACGGCGCGTGGATGAATGTAATGAAAGGTCATGCGGTTGCCAATGGAATATACGTAGCTGCTGCCAATAGAATAGGTTTGGAAAAATATATTCCGAATACAAATGGCATTATCTTTTGGGGAGGTTCTTTTATCGCCGGCCCTCAGGGAGAAATATTAGCGCAAGCTTCTCATGATAAAGAAGAAATATTGATTGCTGAAGTCGACTTGGATTTACAGGAGAATGTTCGTCAAAACTGGCCATTTTTCAGAGACAGAAGAATTGATGCATTCGGAGAAATCACCAAAAGAGCAATAGATTAAGTATGAGCACTCAAAACAGAAGATTTCCGGCTGAATGGGAAAAACAACAAGGTATTATTCTTTGTTTTCCGCACAATGGGAACGATTGGCCTGGAAAATATCAGGCAATACAATGGGCATTTGTCGAGTTCATTAAAAAAGTTGCTAATATTGAACAGCTTGTGTTAGTGGTTGCCAATGAAAAAATGAAATTAAAGGTAGCCGACATGCTTCATACTGCACATGTAAATGTTGCGAATGTCGATTACGTAATACATAAAACGAATCGAAGTTGGATGCGCGATTCAGGTCCTATCATTGTAAAAAGTGGCGCTGAAGCACGTGAAGCATTAAACTTCAATTTTAATGGATGGGCAAAATATAAAAATTTCCAATTAGACAGACCTGTTCCTGATAAATTGGCTTCCTTTCTAAAAATTCCTGTAACACAGGTGTTTTACAAAGGCAAACCTGTTGTTTTGGAAGGCGGAGCCATTGATTCCAATGGCCAAGGAACTATGCTAACTTCTGAGGAATGTTTGCTCGATGCCGAAATTCAGGTTCGAAATCCAGGTTTTACGAAGTCGGATTACGAAACCGTTTTTAAAGAATATTTAGGAATAACAAACACCATTTGGCTGGGAAATGGAATCAGCGGTGATGACACGCATGGACACATCGATGATTTGTGCCGATTCGTAAACGCAAATACCATTATCACAGTTATTGAATCAAATAAGGATGATGAAAATTACTTTCCATTGCAAGACAACCTTAAAAGATTAAAAAATGCCAAACTGGAAGACGGCACACAACCCAATATTGTTGAATTGCCAATGCCTGGTAAATTAGAATTCGACGGGATTCGAATTCCTGCGAGCTATGCCAATTTTTTAATTCTAAATAAGTGCGTTCTGGTACCAACCTTTAACGATAGCAAAGATCGTATTGCCTTACAAACAATCGCCAATTGTTTTCCTGATAGAGAAATAATAGGCATTAGCGCTATTGATTTAATTTGGGGTTTTGGAACCTTACATTGCTTAAGTCAGCAAATTCCGGAATAAAATACATTCCAAACAGATATATAAAACCACTAGAAATTCTAGTGGTTTTTTTTATGCTTCTTTCACGAGAGCTTATTGTTTACTAAGCTTTCGTAAAAACACGTCAACAAAATTTCACCCCCCACACCCCTACCAAACACCCTCGCTCCACAGCAAAAAACATAATGCAGAATTAATCTAAATATTCACTTAACAAAACTTGACACGTTTGACAGGCCTTTTTCTTCATGTATTTTTCTTAATTTAAGTCCCTGTTAAAAAAAACAGGTTAAACACGCCACACAACACACTGTGTGTAACCAACAGAATGGCAATGTTTAGCCTAACAAACATGCGAATGCGATTAAATGAACTGAAACTTATTCGCATGCCACAACAATAGTTCTTTGACAAATTTGGAACAAGATAAAAAGCACCTTTCTTAAGTAAACAGTACTTATTTCAGAAGGATAAAGAGCAGTTGTAACGAGCTTCGTTTTCGGAAAACATGGTCGCTCGTGGGTCAGGATCAAAATTTAATTAGTTTTTGAATTGGACCGTCGATCCTACTCATTTTTCAATTTGATTTTTGATTGCGCAAAGGGTCATGGACGTTTTTGAATTTAATTTTTCACCGCGCGATAGGTCATACCCATTTTACCAATTAATTTTTGATAGTTATCGGCAGTAAAGGCGATAATTTAATTTATAAATCGGCCACGCAGTGGATCACATTCGTTTTCCTAATTAATTTTTGATCCACGCAAGTGGTATAGCACAAAATTCAAAAGCAAAACTATCGCGGCAAACTGATCTACTCTTTATTCTTACTTCTCTTACATAGCCAACTGGCTATTATACGCTTTAAATAAGTTATAAAACGAAATAAAAACCCGTATGAAAAATATATCATACTACCTATTTTCCCACAAGGCATTCTTTACCTTTATTGGTGGAGTTATCGATCTTATAGGAACAACAAAGGCTGAAGAATTAGGCTTTAAAATATTCCTTGAGAATACAAAAACCGAATTCGGTCAGTTCGATTCTGCCTTAAAACGCAATTACATTGATCCTTTTACAGAGTTATTGAATATGGCTGATCAGAAAAGAGACGATCGGTTTTTAGGCTTTAAAGGTTATGTTGGCGTGTGCAAATACCGCAAAGCGGAAAGCTGGAACTTGGCCGCCGAAGAACTGGAACGTTTAATTGCCCGCTATGGCAACGAATTGTACAGAATGGCCTTAGCCGAAGAATCGGCAGCTTTAGATAATCTAATTGCTGAATTGCAAACCGAACCATTCACAAAGGCTGTTAGAACCATACAGGCTAAAGACTGGTTGGATGAAATGGTAGAAGCTGAAATAGAATACAAAGCTTTAAACCAGGAACGTAGCGAAACCAACGCTCAAAATACCAATACTATCGGTCTCACTAGAAAATCAACCACTCGTGCAGTAAGATCATTGCTTAGCATGATCAGTTTGCAGGAACAATCTACTGGCAATCCAACACTTACTGATTTGATTGAGCAATTGAACAATCACATATCGAAAAGTATGAGCAATGCTCGTTTGTCTCACTCTTTGAACAACAAGGAAGAGTCAAGCGCAGAATCCCTACCCTAACAAACTGTTTATAAAGAGGTGCTTTTTTGTTCCAAATTTAAAGGCATAAAAAAGGTGCAGTTTTGAACTGCACCTTTTTAGATTCTTACTTTTTCTTTTTGGCTTTAAATTCAGCCAAGTCGATCTTCTTATCGGAGTTCGTATCTTTTTTTGCAAACATTTTCTCCAATTTTGCAGCATCCAATTCTTCTCCTTTTTTATTCTTTTTCCCTTTCATTCCTGCAACATATTCGGCCTTATCCAAAAAACCGTCTGAATTGGCATCCATTTTTGCAAAAACATCTTTCTGTTTTGGCTTTTGTTCTTGAGCATTCACCTGAGAAAAAACAAATAAGCCAATGGCCAGTACACCTAGTTTTAAAAAATTAACTTTCATCTAATTCTTTTTATTGTGAGACTAATTTTTGCTCCTGGCAACTGTCAGAAGTTGGATCGTTTATTACGAACTGAATGCTATGACTGTAAAATCGGGAAATGGTTTAAAGAGACAGCTATTTTTTTGCAAAAAAAACTACACAATATGCAGGCTAAGGTATTAGAATAAATAAACCCCTTATGCGGCGAGCATTCTCTTTAAAAATCGTAGCGAATACCTGTAAAAATGCCAATTGAATAGGGCTTGTAATCGTACTGACTGCTTGTATTGATGGAGTTTAAATAATATTTCACCGAAGGTTCTAAACCAATTTGAAGTTTTGAATTCAGCCTATATTCCAATCCAAAGCTAAATTGAGAACTAAAATTAGTTGTTCGAATCCCTTCAATTTCCCCTATCTTCTTATTTCCACCATCCGACTGATCATACACACCATTTCCAACAATCATATTGGCGCTTATTCCACCAGAAACGAACAGTCCAATCTGTTTTTGAATCAAATTGTAACGCATCAAAAAAGGAATCTCTATTGCTTTAAAACTTTGAATTAAATCCGCTGATGATGAATACGAATAAGAACTTGCAAATTCATTGCGGGCAGGATCAGCCATTTGCAAACTACTACCACCACTTAATTTAATTGTGCCAGCAGAGGTTTGTGTTGGATAGGAAACCACACGATTAACCATTCCTTCGCTAGGAACAATAATTGCATCAGGATTCGTATTTGCATCCAAATACATCAAACCTCCACGACCTCCACCAGAACTCAAATCTTGTCCAAACCGATTATATACAATTCCTGTCTGAAAAGCCAACTTCTCATTCATCGCAAAATTCACTTTCGCTCCTCCTCCTACACTCCAAATACCAGATTCGATATTATTCCCTTTACTATCGCCCGAATAAGAAGAATAACTGGAAGATACCTGACCTATAATCGACCATCTATTTTCTATATTTTTCTCATGACCCAATTGCTCAATTGTCAGAATATTTTTCTGAATTTGGATTTCATCCGCAATAAGCACATAATCCGGTGTCTTATTTAGCTGACTCGTATTTGGTATCAATTGAGAAGGAAGATCGGACTCAAAATTTGAAAGTTTTTCCTCCGATCCACGATTCTTCAATACATTCACATATTCACGATCTAAAAAGCTTAACTCTTTTTCTTTTGATATAAATGCGTTGTTTAAGTTCGATGTTTTAATTTCGTTACCATTAGAATCAAAAAACTTGCTAACCTGACTGGTTGTATTGCCATTGGCAAATAATTCCTGTGTGTTAGCCTCTCTTGAATTCGGACTCTGAGATGTTTTATTTGCAATCCTTATTTCCTCTTGCGTATTTTCAGATGTGAGTAATTCAGTTGAAGTATTCGCCTTATGAGTTACCTCTCCTTTTGTTGAAGTATTCGCGTTATAATCTATTTGCTGATCTAAGTTTTGCTCTGAATCATTTTGAGGTAATACACTATTTTCGGAAAGAGTATTTAATTGCATGTTGTAATTTGGCTGCCCCATAAAATAATGATTGCCTATGGCCAACAGTAAAAGAATGGACGCGGCAACACCGGTCCACATATAAATAGCAAACAATCTCTTCTTCTTTGCGGCCATCAGCTGGCTATTAATTCCTTCCCACACTTTAGGACTCGGCGGTACAGACAGATTTTTTAATCCATCGGCAAAAAGACTATCCATATGTTTGTTGTCCTTTAGCATATTCTCAAATTATTCTCTTTTACACCCAAGTAATCCCTTACTTTTTGCTTTAAAATAGCTCTTCCCCGAGCCAAATTAGATTTTGATGTTCCAACTGAAATATTCATCTCTTCAGCAATTTCGTTGTGCGGATACCCATCCAAAACATATAAGCTAAATACCATTCGGTATCGATCGGGTAATTCCTGCACCATTTTCAGCAAAATATCTATGGAAATATCCGATTCGGAATAGTGAACATCACCATCATCTGCCATATCGATAGCTTCTTCAACTAGTTGAATTTTCTTTGCTTTTCGAAATTTTTCAAGAGCCGTATTCACCATTATTCTCCTCATCCATCCTTCAAACGAACCTTTAAATTGATAAGATTTAACATTCTGGAAAATTTTGATGAACCCATCCTGCAAAGTATCTTCAGCCTCCGCCAGATCTTTAGAATAGCGCAAACATACCCCTAACATTTTAGAGGCAAATTCTACATAGAGAAATTCTTGAGCTTTCGATTTTCCCTTGATGCAATCCTTTATGATTTGATCCAACTGATGGTTTTCCAACTTCTTTCGTGGTTTAGCGCAAAACAGATTTACCTGTTAGTTGTTGCAATTACAAATGGGTTGCGTTAAAATTACGCTTTTTTTAAATATTTTAATCCACAATCCATTGTTACTAATTTCTCCCCGCAAATCAACAAAAATTACAATACACAAAAGCAACCTATTTCATTATTATCCATCAGAAGGGTAAGTCAACAGAAATATTAATTTATTATTTACTAAAAATGAAAAGTTTAAAATTTAGTCTTCTATTATTGATTTCAATATCAATATTGCCTTCATGTGACACAACTGATTATCAGGAACCAGAATTTGATGGTATTGGTGATGTGTTTGTTCGTTGTATTAAGGTAGGTGATGAAACACACTACGCTGCTGCGTTTTATGCCTACTCGAATAAAAACATATCGAAGGTAATCGTGGAAAGTCCTGTTACAGGAACTCCGAATTATGAATTAAGTGATTATATCGCAGATAAAAGAGTGTTTAGATTTCTGCCTAAGGCATCAGACTATACCTCAACAGATATTGCTGATGGATTTTACAAATTTGAAATCGTATCTGTAGGGCAAGAAACAATTCGAGTTCAAGATAAACTGTTAGATTCAAGAATAGAACCTATGGTAATTTCTGACTTCTCCTATACTAAAGCAGGGCATGAATTTGATATTACTTGGGATGAATTAAATAATGCAGATATCTATGTTGTAAAATTTATGACCGAGAAAGATGGTAAGGTTCTTTATGCTTCAAATCGATTATCAACAACAGAATATGAGTTCAATGAAAACTCAAAAAATTGGAGTAATGGTACTCAACTAACCGCTGGCACCACTTACTGGGTAGGCGTATTTGGATACGAATTTGAAAGTGCCACTGCCATTGATGGACTTGATTTCAATAGTGAAACTGTTGAATACCGAGAAATAGTTTGGTAAAAACAAAAAAATCCTGCCTTCCAAAAGGGGGCAGGATTTTAATGTTGATCGTTAATTAATTTCTGAACCTATATTAAATCAGAATACAGTATTCTGACTATTAGTTCCAATTTAGAAACCGATACCTAAAATAAGGTTCGCAGTTTCTGCCTGAGGATTGATACCAACCTTAGCCCAAGCGTTTAAAGAAAAGCTATCGGTAATTTTAATTTTCCTTGTAGCAGTAGCTCCAATATTTACAAAACCTACGCTTTTTCCATAAACTTGATTTTCAAACGGATTAAGACCGGCAAATAAAGAAACAGTCTCACCACCTATTTTAACAGGGTAACCAAACTCAACATAAGTTGAATAATTCTGATCTCCACTTGCATCTAAATCGCGACCGTAAAGCATTGTAGCTACACTAATACTTAAAGGAAATTGCTCTGTAACGTAAAAATTAAAACTTGCATCAATTAAGTGATTTGTAGTCTTCTTGTCCAAATCAAGATAGTTGTAATCGTCGATAGACGTTCTATCTCTGTTTGCGAATAAATCCCAAACATCAACATTGAAATGATCACTAAACTTGTATCCTACGTGGAAATCGAACTCTGAATAAGTATTATCGAATGCATATCCACCCCAAGCACCAAATGTGAAGTTATTATTGGTATAAGCAAGATCCATTTCATAGTTTGCAGAATTACTTACCATGATACCTCTCCAGTAATGACGAGTAGTAACCGATGGGCTAACTGATACTTTCCCTTGTGCATTAACAGAAAGGTTTGAAGCCATTATTATAACCAGAACTAATAGTGCTGATATTTTGAATGTAATTTTTCTCATCTTAATTTAGATTAGATTCTGATGAGATTTGGAATAAATGGTAATCCAAATCTCATAAGATAGGTTATTTTTGTAGTAGTTAATTTTATTATAAGTACATGAAAAGTACTGCAGCTATAACTGCTCCACAAACTGGTGCAACAACTGGTACCAAAGCATATCCCCAATCACTTGTTCCTTTATTATCCATAGGAAGAATAGCGTGCATAATTCTTGGTCCTAAATCTCTTGCAGGGTTAATTGCATATCCTGTAGTTCCACCTAAAGAAAGACCAATAGCAACAACCAATAAAGCAACAGGTAAAGCACCTAAAGTTCCCAATCCAATTTTAGCACCTTCAACGCCTGCACTCTCAAACGAAGGACCTGCCAAATAAAAGATCACGAATACCAATACAAATGTTCCAATAATTTCACTAATTGCGTTGCTTCCAAGATTTCTGATTGCCGGTCCCGTAGAGAAACAAGCTAATTTCGCTCCGCCATCTTCTGTCGCATTAAAGTAATCGCGGTACATTAACCATACAAGAAATGCTCCCATAGCTGCACCTAACATTTGAGCTGCAATAAAAAGACCAACCTTCGACCATGCAAACATACCTGCAACAGCAAGACCAATGGTAACAGCAGGATTAAGATGTGCTCCAGAAACAGGACCTGCAACGGCAACTCCAGTAAATACTGCTAATCCCCAACCTAAAGTGATCACTATCCAACCACTATTATTTCCTTTTGTTTTATTCAATACCACATTCGCTACTACTCCATTACCTAGTAAAATTAGTAGCATTGTTCCTAAAAATTCTGCAATAAATTCGCTCATAATATAAAATATTAAACGGTTTTGTTATTAAAAAAATAATGCCAGATTGTTTCTACATCTCAGATCGGTCCTTCACAAATCTGGCATTCATTCAAATAGTTTCTGTTTAAGCTTACTCTTAGATATCCCAATTCTTAGAACGTCCTAAAGCTTTATTCCATCCTGAAATAAGTCTCTTAGATTCGTCTTTAGCCATTGTTGGTTCGAATTTACGATCCATCTGCCATTGATTTTTAATATCATCTATACCATCCCAATATCCTACTGCTAAACCAGCTAAGTAAGCTGCACCCAAAGCAGTTGTTTCAAGAGTTTTTGGACGATAAACCGGAGCATCAAGCATATCCGACTGGAATTGCATTAATAAGTTGTTAATTGCGGCACCACCATCAACACGTAATTCTCTAATTTCGATTCCAGCATCTGCTTCCATCGCCTTCAAAACATCCATTACCTGGAAAGCGATTCCTTCTAGAGCAGCTCTAGCGATGTGAGCAGCTGTTGAACCTCTTGTAAGACCAACAATTGTTCCTCTAGCATACTGATCCCAATGTGGAGCTCCTAAACCGGTAAGAGCAGGAACCATAAATACACCACCATTGTCTTTCACTGAAGTAGCTAAAGCTTCAACATCAGCAGATGATTTAATAATACCTAATCCATCGCGCAACCACTGTACAATTGCACCACCCATGAAGATACTTCCTTCCAAACAGTAAGTAGTTTCGCCATTAATTTGCCATCCAATAGTTGTAAGCAAGTTATTTTTAGATTTTACTGGCTTATTACCTGTATTACAAAGCATGAAACAACCTGTACCATAAGTATTCTTAACAGAACCTGGCTCAATACACATTTGTCCGAAAGTTGCAGCCTGCTGGTCACCAGCGATACCTGCGATAGGTACTTTATGAGCAAATAATGTTGAAGTTGTATATCCATATACTTCAGAAGAAGACTTAACCTCTGGCAACATACTTGCAGGAACAGTTAAAAGCTCTAACATTTCAGTATCCCACTGAAGTGTATTAATATTATAAAGTAGAGTTCTACTTGCATTAGATACGTCAGTTACATGAACTTCACCTTTTGTCAATTTCCAAATTAACCAGCTATCAATAGTACCGAACGCTAACTTACCAGCTTCTGCTTTCTCACGAGCACCTTCAACATTGTCAATAATCCATTTCACTTTTGTTCCTGAGAAATAAGAGTCAATAATCAATCCTGTTTTATCC
>JAQBBZ010000140.1:0-3431 GCA_032125735.1 Labilibaculum sp. | reverse complement strand
TTTTTTCAAGTAACTGGTTTTACAATTATACCATTCTAATTTTTGGTGCGCTAGTATTGGCTGCTGGATTTGTTTTTTTCATTATCCCTCACGGTATTGTTCCTGGTAGCATCTATGGTGTCGGTATTATCATTAACAAATTAACCCTCGGATTATTTCCGCATGGTATTTTCGGAACTTTAAATCCTGCTGATTATGAGGGTTTCTTTTCGGGTCTCCTTTATCAATTCATGGATTATTCGAATGACTTGTTTAGAAAATATGGTGGAGGAATACCTGTTGGAATAGCAAGTTTAGCCATTAATATTCCTCTAAGCTTAATCGGTATTAAATTATTGGGCCCTCGTTTTGGAATTAAAACTTTTATCGCATTTATTCTCAGCGCATTATTTATTGATACCCTTAGTACTTGGTGGGGGGATATACCTTTGGTTGATGATGTACTCTTATCCTGTATTTTTGGAGGAATCTTTATTGGTTTTGGTCTAGGTCTAATACTAAAAGCCAAAGCAACTTCTGTTGGATCTGATATTGTAGCCATGATTGCTGCGAAATACACAGGACTCCCTCTCGGACAGCTCATTATTTATGTTGATTCTCTGATTGTATTGAGTAGTTTATACATTAAAATGGATTGGCAAATACCAATGTATTCATGGATTGTAGTTTTCATTATTGGGAAGGTCACCGATATCACTTTACAAGGCTCCACTTACGAAAAGGCACTATTTATTATTTCCGATAAGCATGAAGAAATCAGAAAAAAAATAAACGACGATTTTAAACTTAGTGGAACTATAATAAAAGGCAACAGAACTCTTGATCTTAAGGAAAAATCAATAATCTTCATCGTTGTTAACCGAAGGGAGTTGTCCATGTTTCAAGACTATATTTATTCTATCGATCCAATAGCCTTTGTGAGCGTTATGGAAACAAATGAAATTATAGGTAAAAGATTTAAATCACTAAATGATAGTTTAGAAGAAAGCGACGTAACCACCCCATAGAGTTAAACACCCTTTATGCTTCATGAGTATTTTTGGATAGAATTGAAAAACTTCAATGATGTAATTAGTACTATTGTACAGATTCTCTACTTAAATATTCTAGTGAAGGGACTTCGCCAGTTACTGATTTGCATTTCTTTAATTTTGTGTAATAACTTATCGGAGCAATCAGCAGGCATTGATGCATTACTTATTTTTAAGAATAGTTGGAAAAGTTCTCTGTCGGCTTCTGTATTATCAGATAAATCCATTCGTGAGAAATACAATCGTAACTGTTCTTCTTCTTTCACTGTCGATTTTCCTGCATAATATTTCGACAGAACTTCATTACTTTTCAAATCGGTTAGAATAGCGTTAGGATCGATTCTCGCTCTAATTACTTTCCGAACTACTGCCAGTATAGTTTGTACATTATTAATTCCCAAACCTACAACAATAGCGATTTCATCCATCGATAGTCTAACCGTGGAGCGTAAACACATGACTTCGGCTTGTACGGGTGATAAATCTTGAGTTAATCCACAAAAACGAGCCAGTACAGGGTTGGTAACAGCTACTAAATTATCCGTATATGCTGGAGATTTTCTTTTTTCTATGCAATCCGTTTTAAGCTTCGCCAACTTTCTTGCCATTTTAAACACATAAATCATATCGGTATGGCTAAATTTCTTTCGCTCCTTCCAACACTCCTCTATTGTTTGCGTTACTACCTCAACAGTCTCCTCGTGATGTCTTAATAAGCAGTATACGTAATAGTAGATCTTATCCGCATTGGAGAAGATAAACGTATTAAAATGTGATTTATCCATTATTTAGTCAGTAGTAGTGACTTGTGATTACACATCACAATTGCGCGATTATACTACTTGCGACAAGAAAGGTTACGAAACATGCAATAAAAACGGACACTTGAATCTCCAGCCTTATCTTATTAATTTCTATTTTAATGGAGAATTCGGCTCTTTAGCCATATGATTATAGGTTAGTTTTTCCAGTAAGCTTGGAAACCATTTTTTCAGCCAAACGGTTAATCTCCCCTCCATAAATGTCATAATCAGTTCCCGTTTTCTCTTCACCACTGCATTGGCTATTAATCGGGCGCATTCCTCGGCACTCATCATTTTACTCTCGTCACGAGGAGTCTCGCCTTGTGATGAACCATCAGCAGTTAATGCAACATTTCGAACATTCGAGGCGGTGAAACCGGGTGCCGCAACCAAAACATGAACTCCAGTTTTCAGGTTTTCAACACGCAGTGTATCCAAAAATCCCCGAATAGCATATTTTGATGCAGAATATCCTGATCTGGCAGGCAAACCAATATAACCGGCAATGGAAATTACACCTACAACCGATCCTTTAGATTCGGTTATATATGGCATTGCAAATTTGGTGCAGTACACAGTTCCCCAAAAGTTAACATCCATTAAATTTTTAATCACCGACAAATCCAAATCAGCAAAAAGAGCTCTCATGGAAATTCCTGCATTATTTATCAGTACATCAATCCCCCCGAATTTATTAACGGTCTCCTTTATTAGATTTTTACAATCAGCTTCAATACTCACATCCGTTTTAACGGTTAAAACTTCATTTCCCATTGCCAGGATACTTTCTTCAACTTCTTTTAGTTTATCGAGGTTTCTTGCGGCCAAAACAATTTTTGATCCACGAGATGCAAATTCGAAAGCCAATGCTTTTCCTATGCCAGAAGAAGCTCCAGTTATCACAACAATTTTTTGATTCATGAAAGAGAGGTATTAACAGTTTATAAAGTTACAGGTAGTGATTCTTGTCCTTTTTTATCGACTACAAAATTAGAATTATTTTAATGCATTGGAATCTTTAAGATATAAAATCAAGTTTATTACTGATAAATTCTAAATTCCCATCAAATGAATCAATCAAAACAGGCATCTTTAATGCTCGAAAAAGCCCATTATTATAAGCAATTTCAGGCAAATTTAATGAATTGAAGTTTTTTTTTTATTCTTTTTCATTCCACTATCAATTTACGAACCAATACAATAAAGCAAACCGACCTTACTTCGACTTTAAAAATATAGATAATTCTAGGATTTTTGGTTTGCGATTTCCATTTAAACCCTCTATATTTGCATCGCTTTAAAAAACAAAAAATAACTGATTCCTTAGCTCAGCTGGTAGAGCACAACACTTTTAATGTTGGGGTCCTGGGTTCGAACCCCAGAGGGATCACAAAGACAACCAAAGTCTTCAAAAAATAAGGATGATTCCTTAGCTCAGCTGGTAGAGCACAACACTTTTAATGTTGGGGTCCTGGGTTCGAACCCCAGAGGGATCACATAAGACAACCAAAGTCTTCAAAAAATAACTGATTCCTTAGCTCAGCTGGTAGAGCACAACACTTTTAATGTTGGGGTCCTGGGTTCGAACCCCAGAGGG
>JAQBBZ010000139.1:0-2640 GCA_032125735.1 Labilibaculum sp. | reverse complement strand
GAGGTAGATACAATAACAAGTCGATCTGTGATTTCTGCTGTCGATTCAATAATGTTTACGATATCAGTATCACTTGCACTGGTGAACAAATTATAGGGCAGGTCGATAATGGCAGCCTCATACCTTTTGCTAATGTCTTTTATATCGGAGTGATATATATTTGCAGTATAGTTGAAATGAGAAAGATTTTCCCGTGCATTCTTACATGTCTTCTCGTTAATGTCGCAACCCTCAATGTTATTTCCGGCAAAACAGGCTTCTAACATGATTGTGCCAACACCACAACATGCATCCAGCAGCTTTTTCTCCTTGTTTGCCTTTGCTGCAATATTAACAAGAGCCTTGGCAATATTTACACCTATTGAGTTACTGAACGAGCATGGTTTTTGCTTGTGTTTATGCCAGGCTATATCGTTTTTAATCGAAACACCAAAATACCAAATACCCTCGTAACAGCACAAAGCATAAGTTGTTGTTGGGCTGTAATAATCAGGTTTCCCTTCAATGCGGTAGCCTATATCTCTTAACTTATTTAGCCTGTCGGTATACTCAGTTGTATCACCATCAACAACTAAATATTCAATTTTGAAACCTTCAACGCGTATATTTTCTTTTTTGATTTCATTTATTAACGCAGAATAATCGTTAGAACATGAAATAAGTTCAAGTCTGTTTTTAATGAAAGCACTACTCGAAGGTTCTACTTTTATATCGGAAAAAAGCAGTTTGTTCTTTTCTTCCTTATTAAAAATAGATCTCGATTCGAGCTTGCACAACTCTCTTTCAGTGATGTCACAATTAAAGGAATATATGTATTTGTTCATCTGCATATTTTTTGACCTTGCGTGTAAAGATGATACTATAAAATCAAACCCCATCTTTTGTTCCTCATATTCTTCTGTCGGTGCTATTTTAGCAATCTTCGTTAAGGCACATCCTTTACAAAAGGGAAAGAGTAGACTTTACACCAAATTGGTGAACCGTTCCCATTTAGTGGGAGGGAGCACACTAGGTAATTATAACATATTTTTCATGAGGGGTTAATTTATTTTCATGTTTTAACTATTTATTATCCATGCTGAAATAGCATAATTACAAATATAATGCGTCTCATTAATAAGTGTTTAGAAAAATAAATAGTTTGGCAAAAACTATAATTTATGTTGCGATTTCATCATTAAACGTGCCAATTCAATATATTTATTTATTTTTAGGCAACACAAACATAATTCCATTTACTAATGAAAAAGCTCTACATAAAATATCTTATAGCATTGAGTGTTATTTTCACATGCTTTGGATCATATGCTCAAGTTCAGAATATGGTACTTAACCCTAGTTTTGAGGTGTATGAAAAATGTCCTGAAAGTTACACTTTTATGGACCTCACACATAAATTAGTTCCTAACTGGACATATCCAACAGCTACTACTCCCGATTATTTTAATGAGTGTGGCTCTGGGGAAGTAAAAGTACCAGATAATTTTGCAGGATACAGCAAGGCTAAATCTGGTAAAGCTTACGTGGGAGCTATTTTAAGTGGAAGTAATCGCGATTTTAGAGAATACTTTCAAGGTACTTTAAGTAGCTCTATGGATGCAGGTCAAAAATATTGTGTTTCATTTTGGTACAAATTAGCATCAGGAAGTAAATTTGCTGTTGATCAGTTGAGCATGCATTTTACCAATTCAGAAATAACTAATGGTAATAAATCATTTTTAAACTTAGAGGCGCATTTAACGAACAAAGAAGGTTTATTTTTAGACAATACAGAAGAATGGGTCCAGTTCTGTCAAGTATATACAGCTAAAGGAGGTGAGGAATTCTTTGTTGTAGGTATCTTTAACAACTATGATAACACATACTATGTAGTTACTGGTCGTGATACTAAAAATAAAAAAGGCAAGACATATGCTTACTACTTTTTTGACGATTTTGAGATTCGTCCGCTGGTTGATTGTAATATGTGTGCATGCGTTCCTAAAGATTTAGCAACCGTGGTTATTGATTCTTCTTATACAGGAGGTCTAAATCCGGTTACCGGTCAAATTAATAAAATAATAAATGATGGTAGCATTAGCTTGAAAATATCAGGAGGAGAAGCTCCTTATTCTATTGATTGGAGTAACGGAACAAAAAATGCACAAAAAATTCAAAACCTAAAAGCAGGTACATATACTTACCATGTAAGTGATCAAAATAATTGCCAATCGGAGGGTACTATTGTTTTTAAAGAGCCCCTACTGCCTAAAGATGCTTTTACCGAGGGATTAAGAAATATTGAAGAGGGAGGTGCTCTTATTTTAAATAACATTTTCTTTGAAACTGGTAAAAGTACGCTTCTGCCAACTTCATTTGAAGAACTCGATAAAGTAGTCGATTTTTTAAAAGAAGGAACAGTTAGTTTGATTGAGATTAGTGGGCACACTGATGATGTGGGTTCTGATGAATTAAATCAAAATTTAAGTCAGCAACGAGCAGAGTCGGTGGTTAAGTATCTTGTTAGTAGAGGAATCAATACTCAAATAATAAAAGCTGTTGGGTATGGAGAATCTAAGTTTTTAGATACCAATAAAACAGAAGTTGGACGATCAAAGAATCGTCGTGTGGAATTTTTAGTACTCAAAAAATAAACTCTTA
>JAQBBZ010000138.1:0-11272 GCA_032125735.1 Labilibaculum sp. | reverse complement strand
GCCAATCCATAACAGGCCTTTTGAATCTTCATATATCGAAGAATAAATAAAGTTGTTCGATAAGCTTTTGGTATCTCCTTCAATATGTTTGTATTGTGTGAAATTATTGGTTTTGTCATGGTAACGATTTAAACCGCCCCGGGTTCCAATCCATATAATTCCTTCGCTATCTTCAAAAATTACCCGAACATAATTGTCACTTAGCGATTTACTGTTGTTCGATATGTGTTTGTATTGAATTTTATTTCCGGTAACTGGGTTTAGTTTGAATAAGCCTTCGCCATCTGTTCCTAGCCAAATGTTGTTTTTACTGTCTTCAAACACCTTTCGTATTGCCGAATAAGGTGATTTTTCTGATGTTCTTACATCATAATGAACAAAACTATCCCTTTTTACGATGTATTTTGAAATTCCTTTGTTGTTTGTTCCAATCCAAAGGTTACCGTTGTGATCTTCCCATGTAGACCATACAAAGTTGCTTGCTAGGCTGTTTTCACTTAAGGGATTATTTTTAAAGAGCTCAAATTTATGTGATTGGGGATCGTATATGCTGATTCCTGCGCCAAATGTTCCAATCCAAATAATTCCATTTCTATCTTCGTAAATACAGTTTATTGAGTTCTCCGATAAACTTTGAGGATCAGCAGAATTGTTTTGGTAGTGCGATTTTTGCTTGCTTACTAGATTAATTCGATAGATTCCTGATCCAAACGTACCAAACCAGATTTCGTCATTGTTAGTTTTCAGAATTGGTTTGTTTGTGTTGATTGATAGGCTGTTAGTTGCCTCGAACGATTTTACTGCTTTGTGGAAGATAGCAGAAGAATTATCTTTTTTGAATAGTGCTTTATTGGTGACTACCCATAAGCTGTTTGTCGTGTCTGGCAAAATGTTTTCTATATGCAGTCCGTTTAAAAAGCCTTGTGCATTTTCTGTTGATGAATCTCTTGAAATAGAAAGTAAACCATCGCTGGTTCCTACCCATAAATATTTATCGGTGCATGCAAGACTTGTAACATTCCATTTTGAATCGGATTTTGGCAATTCTATTTCTTTGAATGCTTTTTGCTCAGAATCATAATAAAAAAGCCCAAGTTCAGTGCCAATCCAAAAGTTCTTATGATCCGCAAGGAAGCAATTGATCTTTGAATGCAAACCTTTAGGATAATCATCTTTTTCAATAGTGCCAAGTTTGGTGTTAATGCAGGTAATTCCCTTTAAACTACCTACCCATAATCTATTATTTGGATCTTCATACAGATGAGTAATTGTGTCATTACTTAACTGGCGATTAGGTTTTATGCCTCTGTATTGCGTGAAAATTTCCGTTACCGGATTAAATCGGGTCAATCCACCTCTGGAACCAAACCATAAATTTCCAGAGTGATCTTCAATTACTTGCTCAATCCATTTGCAGGAAATACTATTCGAGTTTTCAGGATTATTTCGATATACAGTAAAGTTCTTACCATCGTAACGATTCAGACCATCCTCTGTTCCAAACCACATAAATCCTTTCGAATCTTGAAAAATACAGTAAACAGAGCTGAGTGACAGACCTTCATTGATGGTAATTCTTTTGAATCGAATATTGTTTTGCTGCGAGAAAAGGGTAAGTGTACAAAACAGCCCAACAAATAATAGAATCAGTTTTGATCTGGTCATCGGATGCAGAGGTTTTTTGTTTGTTATACAAATTAGTGAAAATTTGTGATAGTTAAAATTGAATAATGATTCAATCTTTTTTACTACTATTATAAAATGAAAATATCGCTACTTGAAATATGTTGTTACTCTGTTCAATCAGCAATAATTGCTGAGGAAGCCGGGGCTGATCGAATTGAATTGTGTGCTGGTGTTCATGAGGGAGGAACTACACCCAGTGCCTCCTATATTAAAATGGCCAAAGAATTAGTAAGCATACCTGTACATGTAATTATCAGACCTCGTGGAGCCGATTTCTGTTATTCCGATATTGAGTTTGAGTGTATGAAATTGGATATTATTCATTGCAAAGAAAATGGAGTGAATGGGATTGTTTCTGGTGTTTTACTTCAAAATGGTAGCATCGATATGGAAAGAACCAAGGAACTTATCGATTTGGCAAAACCAATGAATTTCACCTTTCACAGAGCTTTTGATATGGTGAAGGATCATTTTAAGGCACTGGAACAATTAATAAATATTGGAACAGATCGAATTCTCACATCAGGAGGAGAACAAACCGCTGTAATGGGTAAAGTTTTACTAAAAGACTTAGTTGAAAAGGCAAGTGGACGGATAGTGATAATGCCGGGTAGTGGAATAAGTCATGAAAATATATTGAGCTTAAAAACACACACTGGTGCTAAAGAGTTTCATTGTTCAGCAAAGTCTTTGGTGAGAGGGAAAATGGAATATCAGAATCCTAAAATTGCCATGGGAGGTGAAGAAAATATACCTGAATTTGAATTTTACGAGGCAGATTCAGAGAAAATTCGTAAAATTGTATCTATCCTAAAAGCCGAGGACTTATAACTAATTATTCTACTAATGAGGAAGATTTCTATCCTTCTGCTTAGTCTCATTTTCTTTTGGGGCTGTTCCGATGTACATTTTATTCAAGACAATGCCGTTCGTGCAAAAGTTTCCAAACGATTCGAAAAGCGAAAAGAATTTGCATCCAATCGATTCAATGAACTTTTTTCTGTATTTCAGGAAAATATAACGACTGAAGAAAAAGAAGCATTACAATTTTTATATGCCTACATGCCTTTGTGCGATTTGGCCGATTATAATGGCGATTTCTTCTTAAAACAAGTAAGATCTTCGTTTGAAGCCAGAGAAAGTTTTGAATGGGGAATGAAGGTGCCAGATGAATTATTCCGTCATTTTGTGCTGCCATACCGTGTAAACAATGAAAACTTGGATTCGGCTCGAATGGTTTTTCTGAAAGAGTTAAAGCCAAGATTACAAGGTATGTCGATGAAAGAGGCGGTGTTGGAAGTGAATCATTGGTGTCACGAAAAAGTAAATTACGCGCCAACAGATATCCGCACAAGCGGTCCTTTAAGTATTGTGAGAACTTCATGGGGCAGATGTGGTGAAGAATCAACATTTACGGTTACAGCATTGCGATCTGTCGGTATTCCTGCCCGTCAGGTTTACACTCCACGTTGGGCACACAGCGATGATAATCATGCCTGGGTAGAAGTATGGACAGATGGTAAATGGTCATACCTGGGTGCTTGTGAACCTGAGCCCGATTTGAATATGGGTTGGTTTACCGAACCTGCCCGCAGGGCAATGTTGGTACATACCAAAGTGTTTGGTGATTTTGAGGGGAATTATGAAGTTGTAAAGCAATCGGATAATTTTACTGAGATTAATGTGGTGGAAAACTATGCTGATGTGAAGAAAATCTATGTGCAGGTAGTTGATCAATCCGGTAAATCAGTAGAAAATGCAAAAGTGGATTTCGGATTATATAACTATGCTGAGTTTTATCCAATTGCGAGTAAGAATACCGATTCTGATGGATTCTCTTTCCTCACCACAGGCTTGGGAGATTTGATGATTTGGACTAGTAAAGATGGAGAGTATGCTGGTAGTAAAATCAGCGTAAAGCGAACCGATACTCTTCGTTTGGAATTAGGTCGTGGTTTTTATGGAGAGCAAATTGCTGATTTAAATATGGTTCCTCCGGTAGAGAAAGATCCTTATTCGGTTGATGAGAGTAAGAAAAAACAAAACGATATTCGCTTGTCTTATGAAGACAGTATTAGAATACAATATCGAACCAATTTTATAGATTCAATTACTGCCAGTAGTTTAGCAGAGAAAAAATCTTTGGATCCACAACTTATCTGGAATCGTTGTAAGAAAAGTCAGGGGAATTGGAAAGAGATTCAAAAATTTATTGAAGCTACATCTGAAGAGAATGGTGCATTTGCCATAGATCTTCTTAATTTGATTGCTGATAAAGATTTGCGGGATACCCGCTCTGAAATATTGGAAGATCATTTGAATAACACGATCGAAAAATACAAGTTGGAAGATTACCATTCCAAGGAAGTTTATTTGAAATATGTTTTGAATCCAAGAATCAGCAACGAGTGGTTAATTGCTTATCGTGGATATTTACAGAAGGTCTTCGAAGGCAAATTTACCGGCAAGCGAGCCGAGAGAATTGAGCAAATTAAGCAATGGATTTTAAGTGAGATAAAAATCACGGAAGAGGAAAATTATTACAACCTGCCAATTACACCTAAAGGTGTTTATGAATTGAAAATTTCGAATGCGGAGTCAAGGGATGTGTTTTTTGTGGCTCTTTGCCGAAGTTTAGGAATTCCTTCGCGTTTGGAACCAGCAGAAAAAACACCACAGTATTTCGATGGTGAACAGTGGATGAATATTTATTTTGAAAAACAAATAGTTAATCAGCCAATTACGGGATTTTTGATGTTGAACAATACTGCAAAGGATTTTGATCCGGCTTATTACATGCATTTCACCATCGGGAAATTAAATGATGGAGTTTATGAAAGTCTTGATTATGGCTGGGATTCTAAATTATCCGATTTGTCTTCAAAACTGGAATTGGAAGTTGGGAAATACAGATTGGTAACAGGTAAACGTGGTGCTGACGGAACCGTTTATACTCATTTGAATCATTTTGAAGTTTTGAAAGATCAGACCACTAAAATTGATTTGGTATTCAGAGATCCTCTAGTTGAGAATAAGGTATTAGGTCATTTGGACATTAAAATGTTAGTTGCCAATGATGACGGGGAAGAAGTATCACTTAAATCATTAGAGAAACAAGATGCGATTGTTTTGATGTGGTTGGAACCAGGAAAAGAGCCAACCCGCCATTTAATGGAAGAGTTTAAGGAAGTGAAAAAGAGATACCAAGGATGGGATGGGAATATTGTTGTATTACAAACAGAGGAAATTGCAAAAGAAAACTTCTCAGAAGCTTTCTTTGCCAACATGCCATCGAATTACAAGCTATGTAAGGATAAGAATAATGAATTGATTACGCAGGCTAAAAAGGAGATGGGCATTTCAGGTAAAATTGAAAAGCCACTTATATTGGTTTTACATTCCAACGGGGATATTAAGTTCGCTTCGCGCGGATATAAAATCGGAATACACGAGCATTTGCTCAAAATCCTGGAATAATAATCCCGAAGATTAAGATCTCTGTGATAGAATAAAAAATGCCGTCTCAAATAATTGGGACGGCATTTCAGTTTATTATCTAATTCTTCTCGCTAATGAGAAAAGAGATTTTTAATTGTAAAGTTCTTTAGCAAAACTTCCTTCTACTTTGTTGCCCAATAAAAGCTCCTCAATAGTAGCGGCAATATCAGTAAAAGAGCTTCTGGTTCCCAAATCAACATTTTGTTTGATGTTTTTACCAAATACCATTATCGGAATGTACTCTCTTGTGTGATCGGTTCCCGGGTAGGTTGGATCACATCCATGATCGGCAGTCAAAATTAGAATTTCATCTTCTTTTAAATTTGCCTGAATTTGGGGTAAATAACGATCAAATTCTTCCAAGGCTGCTTTGTATCCTTCCGGATTTCTGCGATGCCCAAACATCATATCAAAATCAACCAGATTCGTGAAAATTAAACCTTTTGAATCTTCTTGCAGTGCAATCAGGGTTTTGTTGATTCCATCCACATTGTCCTTATTGGTTCCGCGGGAGTCAGTAATTCCTTGTCCGGCAAAAATATCTTTTGTTTTACCAATACCGATAACATCCAATCCACTTTCGCTTAAGCGATCGAGAACAGTAGGAGCGGGTGGCAAAACAGAATAATCGTGACGATTTGCTGTTCTGGCAAAATTTCCTTCTCCACTTCCCAAGTATGGACGTGCAATTACACGAGCTACCGGTTCAAGTTCAGAGCAAATTTCCAAAGCAATTTCGCAGGCCCGGTACAATTCTTCCAAAGGGATCATTTCTTCGTGAGCCGCGATTTGAAACACAGGATCGGCAGAAGTATAAACGATCCAGTTGCCTGATTTCATTTGTTCTTCTCCGTATTCATCAAGAATAGCAGTTCCAGAAGCTGGTTTGTTAGCCATTACTTTTCTGCCAGTTCTCTCTTCAAATAACTGAATGGTTTTTTCTGAGAATCCATTAGCATAGGTTGGAAAAGCATGTTCAAGCTTAACTCCGGCAATTTCCCAATGGCCAGTGGTTGTGTCTTTTCCCTTCGAAGCTTCGGCGGCTTTTCCGAAAGCACCATTTACATTGTTGCACGAGGCAACACCCATTATATCAGTAAGGTTGCCAAGGCCCAGCTTTTGCATGTTTGGTAAATTCATGCCATTACAATGTTTGGCAATATTTCCAAATGTATTGGAACCAACATCTCCAAATTCTTCAGCATCTGGTAAATAACCAACGCCAGCGCTATCCAGCACCACAATTGTAGCGCGTTCTATTTTAGGAATCATAAACTTGTGTTTAAAGTGTATAAAATGTACTGATGAAGGGTTGTTTAGGTAGTGAGGCAAAGTTAGTAGAACAATTATGAATTAACAATTAATAATTATAATAAATGTACTTCTGGGGATCACGAAGAAGTAAATTCTTTGTGATCATCTTTTTGTGTAGGTATCTTATTCCTATTATAATTTATTGAGGTAAGAATTAACTCCAGAACAAAAGAATCCCCCAAACAAATAAATGTATGGGGGATGAGATATATAGGTTTTATTTAGACTTAGCAGTATAAACTTTCGCGTAGTTCCTTGATTTTATCATTTGAAATATAATCATCGTAATCTATTAGTTTATCGATAGTTCCATTTGGAGTTAATTCAATAACACGGGTTGTAATTGTTTGAATAAATTCGTGATCATGAGATGACATCAATACAGTACCACTAAAGTTGATCAATGAATTATTGAATGATTGAATGGATTCCAAATCCAGGTGATTGGTTGGTGTATCTAAAATTAGAAGATTGGCGTTTTTCAACATCATTCTTGAAACCATACAACGAACTTTTTCTCCTCCTGAAAGAATATTTGTCTTCTTGTAAATATCTTCACCAGAGAATAGCATTTTCCCAAGATATCCGCGAAGATAAACTTCGCTTGTATCACTTGAATATTGTGCCAACCAATCAATTAAAGTAATTGGTTTCTGAAAGAATTCATTGTTGTCAATGGGTAAATATGCAGGAGTAATTGTAACGCCCCATTCATAATTTCCAGTGTCGGCTTTTTCTATTCCATTAATAATATCGAATAGTGCAGACATTGCACGTGGATCTCTGGAAAGGAAAACTACTTTTTCACCTTTTTCGATAGTGAATTCAACATTTTTGAATAATACTTCACCATCTAAGGTTTTGCTTAAACCTGAGCATGAGAAAATTTTATCACCAGCTTCACGTTCTTGCTGAAAGATTATACCAGGATAACGACGTGTAGAGGCTTGAATATCTGCAATGTTTAGTTTCTCAATCATCTTCTTTCTGGAAGTTGTTTGCTTCGATTTTGCAACATTGGCACTAAATCGGGCAATAAATTCCTGAAGTTCTTTTTTCTTCTCTTCAGCCTTTTTGTTTTGATTAGATTGTTGACGTGCAGCTAATTGACTTGATTCGTACCAGAAGCTATAGTTACCAGAGAACATTTTAACTTTTCCAAAATCGATATCAACAATATCAGTACATACCGAATCCAAGAAGTGACGGTCATGCGATACCACAATAACAGTATTTTCGAAGTTGGCCAAATAATTTTCTAACCACATTACTGTTTCAAGGTCAAGATCATTGGTAGGCTCATCAAGAAGTAAGTTATCAGGGTTTCCAAAAAGAGCCTGTGCTAATAACACACGAACTTTTTCCTTACCGCTTAATTCTTTCATTAATTTGTAATGAAGACCTTCTTTAATGCCTAAGCCACTTAATAATTCTGCAGCTGCACTTTCCGAATTCCAACCATCCATCTCAGCAAATTTCTCTTCCAGTTCCGATGCTTTAATTCCATCAGCTTCTGAAAAATCAGGTTTTGCGTAAATATTATTTTTTTCCTGTAATACAGCCCACAATTCTGCGTGACCCATAATTACTGTATCTAAAACTGTAAATTCATCAAATTCATAGTGATTCTGCTTTAAAACTGCCATTCTCTCACCAGGTTCCATCGTTATTGATCCTGTTGTAGAATCTAACTCACCAGAAATGATTTTTATTAGGGTAGACTTACCAGCACCATTAGCACCAATAACTCCATAGCAGTTTCCAGGAGTAAATTTTATATTAACATCCTGAAAAAGAGGTTTTTTACCAAATTGAATAGATAAATTTGAAACTGAAATCATACACTTATTTCCTTTAATTATTAAGGCTGCAAAATTAGCGATTTTTATTTAGATCTAATCCAATTGAGCGATTAAGTTTTGGCAATTTTTAAAGAAGCGAAGTCTAAAAAAATAATAAATTAGTTTGAATTCAAATCAGAGGATAAAATAGCCGTAATTTCATTCGTGTTTTCGGCAGCAGGAATGGTAACTCGGAAAGTGGTGCCAATATTTAAAGTACTCTCAACCCATATTTCGCCATTATTTTGCTCAATAAATTGCTTGCAAAGCAGTAAGCCCAATCCATTTCCTTTTTCACCCTGGGTTCCTAAATTAGATTGTGAATTGTCAAATTCAAACAGATGTGATATTTGATCTTCTGCTATTCCAATTCCACTATCTTTTATCCATATTTCAATGAAATCATCTTTTTGTTTTGCCCCGATAATAATAATTCCTCCTGATAGGGTGAATTTCAATGAGTTGTTAATCAGATTTCGAACAACAGTATCTAACATCTGACGATCGGCAAAAACAAAAATAGTTTCTTCAAGGATTAATTGAAGATGGATGCTTTTCTGTTTTGCTACACTCGAATAAGTTCGAAGATTACTCTCTAAAAGAGGTTTTAGTGATATAATTGCTGGATTATAAGGTAGTTTGCCAGATTGATTTAATGACCAGGATAAAAGATTGTCGGTAAGGTTTAATACACTGTTTATGCATTCTTCCATATCGTTACTACTCTCTTCAAGTAAATGGTATTTTTTTTGCTGAACAAAAATTTTAATCAACTGTGCAATGTTGTAGACTGAAGCCAATGGAGAACGAAGGTCGTGCGAAATGATTTGAAACAACCTGTTTTTGGTTTTGTTGGAATCTAGTAAGTCCTCATTTTTTCGGTCTAAAAGAGTTTTATGCCATTCAATTCTCTCATTTTGTACTTGCAGTAATCGATTTATTTTTTTGTTTCGGTAATAGGAACGTACAATAAAAATAGCGTAGCCAAGTAGTAAAATCAAGAATACTATTAAACTGTTTCGTTGCCACATTTTACTCTTGTTGTCTTTTTCTAATAGGGCAATTTGTGTTTCTTTCTTTTCCGATTCGTATTTTTCCTGAATCTCGGCTATCTGTTTCAGATTTTCATGGTTGAAGATGCTGTCTTTGAGCAGTTCATACTCAGAGAAATAGTGCAATGCACTATCCGCTACATGTAAGCGTGTGAAAATTTTAAAGAGTTCTTCATTACAATCTTTTTGGTATTCAATGTTTTTGGACTTTATCGCAAGTGCAAGTGCTTTTTTACGATATTCTAATGCTTTTTGATAGTTGTTTTGTGCGTAAAAAATATGAGCCAGACTATTAAGAGTCGATATTATTAGGTTTTTATTCCCAATTTTTTCTTTTAACTCCATACTTTGGTTTAAGTACTCCAAAGCAATCGGATAGTTACCCATTTCAAAAAAACAAGAGCCGATGTTGTGATAGGTTTGGGCTCGTTTGTACGTATTGGACTCCTCTTTTAAAATTTCAAGATTTTTTTTGTAGTAGGATAAAGCTTCTCCATAATCATTTTGCAGAGAAAATATATTTGCAAGGTTATTATAACAATAATAAAGGGATGAACTTGATTTCGTGTTGAGGGCTATGTTTAAGGATTTACTATAGAAATAATAGGATTTTTCGTAATTCTTTAGGTTTTTATAAACAAGTCCGATATTGTTATATGTAGCGAATAAGAGTTTTTGATCATTTATTTTTTCAAAGTATTTAAGGCAAGTAAAAAAATCATTTATTGCAAGAGTAAATTGATTCTGATTCAAATACACATTTCCCCTATTCAGCATAGTACTGCATATGTCGAGGGAATCGCTAATAATATTAAAGTTTTGAATTGCTTCAGAATAAAGTTTATTGGCATTAGTGAAATTTTCTTTATTCTTTTCAATAACTCCCATTCTCATTAATGAGAGACCAATACCTTTATGGTATTTTAATTTTGTTGAGAGATGCAGAGATTTTTGTAGATACTCAAATGCTTGGTCAGGGTGTTTTTTGTAATTGCTGTTTGCCCATTCTATAATAAGATCAACTTTTTCCGTAGAAACGGAAATGGAATTAAGTTGATCTTCCAAAGCATTATTTATTTGTGCTGTTGAAGAAAAACTTAAAAACAAAATTGGGATCCAAAGTAAAAAATTCGGCATTTATAGAAATTAATGATAATTAGTGAATATATTAAAAATGAGTGACAAATAAATTACTTAGAGTCACTCATTTTTAAGATTAATCGTTAAACATCTACTTCCGCATCATCATAATTCACATCAGTTCTTTTTTCTTCAACAGCATTTACAATTGAGGAACTCAAAGGCGATGAGTCAACTATAAACATACTCACTTTTTTGATTTCTTCTGTAGGTTCTTGTTTTAGAGGAACGGCAAATTCAACAATATCCGTTTCTAACGAACCGTTAGTGGTTACAGTAGCTGTTACTGACCATATTTTTTTTCCGTCTTTTTCAATAAGTCCTTGTTCTATGGAACTAAGAGCATAATCTTTTGGTAAAGAAACTACGGAATTAAGAGTGTAAATTCCTGTAGACTTTGATTTTGTAAGGTTTACGAAGGGTTTAAATAATTTCATATAATTATAATTTGTTTTTTAGTTACTATATGGAACTTACCGTGCTGGGATAATCATCCCCCTGTGTGTCAAAATCACTTTGGCATGGACGTTTCATATGTTTGTAATTTGAAGTTTTTGTCATATGCAACTTACCATGCTGGAATAATCATCTCCCTGTGTGTCAAAATATACTAGGCAGAGACGTTTCATAAGTAAATGTTCGTTTGTGATTACTAGTAATTAACAAAGTCTATTATTAGATAGAGTATGCCTTTACGAACATTTGACAAAAATGTTATTATTTCACATTAAATTTAATTCA
>JAQBBZ010000137.1:0-10647 GCA_032125735.1 Labilibaculum sp. | reverse complement strand
AACCCCTTTTTAGCGAATACCTTGGAGAAAATAGCAAAAGGCGGTCGCGATGCGTTCTACAAAGGTGATATTGCCAAAACCATTGCAAAATATATGAAAGAACAAGGTGGTTTTCTTTCTTATGATGATTTGGCTTCGCACAAATCGGAATGGGTTGATCCGGTATCTATAAATTACCGGGGATATGATGTTTGGGAACTTCCTCCTAACGGACAAGGCACCGCAGCTCTTCAAATGCTAAATATTCTTGAAGAGTACGACATTGCAAAAATGGGTTTTGGAAGCAGTGATTACCTGCATACTTTTATTGAAGCTAAAAAACTTGCATTCGAGGATCGTGCAAAGTACTATTGCGACCCTGATTTTTCGAATATCCCATTAAAAGAGTTGATTTCTAAAGAATATGCGATTGAGAGGAAAGCTTTAATTGATCCCAACAAATCGGCAAAAAGTTATCCTGCAGGTGAATTGGAAAAGGGTAATACAATTTACCTGACAGTTGCCGATAAAGACGGAAATATGGTTTCTTTAATACAGAGTAATTATCGTGGTATGGGCTCCGGAATGACTCCAGATGGTTTGGGTTTTGTTTTGCAGGACAGAGGAGAATTATTTAGCTTGGAAGAAGGACATGCCAATGTATTCGAACCTGGCAAACGACCTTTTCATACGATTATACCAGCTTTTATCACAAAAGATGGCAAGCCATTTATCAGTTTTGGCTTAATGGGTGGAGCCATGCAACCACAGGGTCATGCTCAAATTGTAATTAATATAATTGATTTTAAAATGAACTTGCAAGAGGCTGGCGACGCAGCCCGAATTTGTCATGATGGTTCATCGCAACCAACCGGAGAGAAAATGACCGATGGTGGATGGGTAAATTTAGAATCTGAAATACCTTACCAAACAATTCGTGAACTATTACAAAAAGGGCACAAAGTAAAATTTGACATGGGTGGATATGGTGGTTATCAAGCTATTCTATTTGATGCAGAAAGAGGGGTATATTTTGGTGCCTCGGAATCGAGAAAAGATGGACAGGCTGCTGGATATTAAAAAGTAAACGCATAACATATTCGAAGTAAAGTGAAGCGTTAAGGATTGAAGCGGCTACCCCGAAGACATAACTGAAGCGAAGCGAAAGGATATGGCGAGGAGTAACAGCGAAAAGCCTGACCTAATTTTCCCGAAACAAGAGTGTAGGGGAAATTAGGGAACGCCCAAAATCAATAATTTAAAAGCGTAAATATAATTGTATTCAAAGCAGCCCTATTTCACATAGTGCGCCAAGCTAGCTAAAAATCAAAACTCGTCCTATAGGTCATGATTTTAACCATTTCAGATGCTTTTCTGGAAATTTGAGATTTACTTAACGCAAACCTTTGCCTATGCCCCAAATTTTCACTTCTTTTGCAAATCGGAAAACATTTTTTCTGGATACCAACAACTAATAACAAATGATACTTTAATTGAGAGGTATGACAAAGTATGTAGAATTAAATGTTAGATCGGAGATCGGAGAATTGGAAGGTGTAATCCTTCATACTCCTGGTTCGGAAGTTGAAAACATGACTCCCGAAAATGCAGAAAGAGCTCTTTACAGTGATATTTTAAATCTATCGGTTGCAAGGGAAGAATACAAACAGCTGAGCGGAGTTCTTTCCGAAATTTGTGAGACCTATGAGGTTAAAGATTTGTTAACGAATGTTCTTTCCGGCGAAAAAGCTAAAGAGGAGATTATTGACAAAATCTGTATCATGGAACCTCATATTAGTATTAAAGGGAATACATATTGCGTTAAAGATTTTCTACTGGATCAAGAGCCGCAAGATCTTGCTTCGCTTTTAATTGAAGGGGTTCCTTTAAAAAGAGATAACCTAACCAAATTTATGAGTAAGGAACGTTATGCAATGCGTCCTTTACACAACTTTTTCTTTACAAGAGATGCGTCAATGTCGGTTCTCGATGAAGTTCTGATTGGTAAAATGGCCAGTTCTGTTCGCGATAGAGAATCCTTGATTATGCAGGCGATTTTTGATTATACTCCTGGTTTTAAAACCAAAACAGTTAATCCTATTGATAATCCGGCAATGGATCCAAATTGCACGATTGAAGGTGGGGATGTATTAATTGCCCGTGATGACATCATGATTATTGGCAATGGAACCCGAACTTCAACTGAAGGTATTGACTTTATCTTAGCACAGTTACTTTGTCAAAATGAAAAGAAACAACGCCATTTATTAATTCAAGAATTACCTAGCCATCCCGAATCTTTCATTCATTTGGACATGGTATTTACTCTTTTAGATGTTGATAAATGTATGGTTTACGAACCATTAATTATCCGTCCGAACAAATACCAAACGGTGCATATCACCATCGAAAACGGAAAAGTTCTTTCTATTAAACATGAGAACAATCTTCTTCAGGCCTTGAAAAAACTGGGAATGGATTTGAAACCGATTTATTGTGGCGGAAATGGTGATCCTTGGAATCAGGAAAGAGAGCAATGGCACAGTGGTGCTAACTTTTTTGCTGTAGGTCCAGGAAAAGTTGTTGGCTATGGTCGAAACATTCATACCATGGAAGCAATGAATAAAAATGGATTCGAAATTCTTCGTGCTAAAGATATTATTCGTCATAAAGTAGAACTTTCGGATTACGATAAATATGTAATTACCCTTGAAGGATCGGAATTACCGCGTGGTGGTGGTGGTGCACGTTGCATGACTATGCCTATTCGCCGTAAACCTATTAATTGGTAAAACAACAGACCTTTAGATTTTAGACATGAGATATTAGATTGATTTGTAAAACCCGTATTTACAAATGGTTTCTTACGAACATCCTACAAATAAATTATCCTAAAATCAAACACTTACAATAGTAAGCGCGAACTATTATAAGAATTCAAACAAAATAAATCAAAGGAATCCCAAAAGGATTCCTTTTTTTATATTTTTGTAGCCAAATCAGACAAAACCCTGTTACAATCCAATTAAGCGATGAGAAAACTAAAGAATAGCGAATTAAACCGAAAAAGTATTGATGAGTTTAAAGAGTCTGAAAAGACTCCTATTATAATCGTATTGGATAATGTAAGAAGCCTGAACAACATTGGTTCTGTTTTTCGTACCTCGGATGCACTTTTGGTTGAAGCGGTGTATCTTTGTGGAATTACTGCCACTCCACCTCACCGGGAATTACACAAAACAGCTTTAGGAGCAGAAGATTCTGTTCACTGGGAGTATTTTGAGAAAACTGAAGATGCTGTTGAGAAATTAAAGAGCAATGGCTTTGATGTTTACTCGGTAGAACAAGCTGAAAACAGCACTTCTTTGGAGGCCTTTAAAGTAGATCCTGCAAAGAAGTATGCTTTGGTTTTTGGGAATGAGGTAAAAGGGGTTCAACAAAATATTGTAAGCCAATCATTAGGCTGTATAGAAATACCTCAGTTTGGCACTAAACACTCCTTTAATGTATCTGTAAGTTGTGGTATTGTTCTTTGGGATCTTTTCTCTAAACTAAACTATCAAAAGAAATAAGGTTATTACAGTAGGTTGAATTCTAAAGAGACCACAGAACCTGGGAATTCTTTTTCATGCAATTTTGAAAAAGTTCGATGTTTCACTTGTTTCCAGACTCCATCTCCCGACATAATTTGAATTCGTCCTTGATTTTGTTTTACAAACTGACGAATAGTATACAATCCAATTCCTTTGTGAGTATCTTCTTGTGTTGTATTTCCTTCTTCAACAGCCCATTCTATTGCACCAACATTATTTAGCTTTTTATTTAGAATTTTATTTACCAATAAATTAAATGGCCTTCCTTGACTTACAATACTAATAATCAATTTCTTGTTATACACTGAGTAGTAGTGTGCAATAAAAACTTCTTTGCAATTACTATGTGCAAATGCATTTCGATAAACTTCGGCAACACACAACTGTATCGCCATTTTTAAATGTTGATTTAATTTTACCTCAGGACGATCAGGAAAGATTCTCTTTACCAAATAGTCGGACAAAGCCTCTTCGTCGGCCGAAGCAAATTGCTGGCATTTCACGAAACTCTTCCAGATATATTTTCGTGCAGAACCATTAATTAATTTCTTAGAATTGAATAAATTCAGAATGGGCTCTTGCATATTTACGAGCTTTATTTTATTTTTTCTACGCTCTAAACCAGCAACAATACTTCCCAAGATGGCAAACAAATTAGATTCAATTACCTTTGTGTTTGCAAAGTTAAGAACAATTTTCTCCTCGAAACAATTCTTTGTTTGGTGATGCATTTCCGAAAAGAAAACATATCCTTGAAAATTGTTTAATACCTTATACGGGAATACGATTTCCATTCTACAATTTATTTAATTCTTTATTTCACTTATAACCGTGAAAGGACGAAGATAAAAATTCTCCTGATTAAATTACTTTTCAAGAATAAAAAAAGCGACCCATAATTGGGTCGCTTTTTAATATTTTAATGAATAACGAATTATTCAACGATAGTTTTGAATTTAGCATCTTCGAAAACTTTAGCAAATTCCATATCAGTTTTTGCAGTCGCTTTTAAAGAAGCATCCTTAGCAACAGCTGTTTCAAGGTTTGTGAAAACAAGATTATTGTTATCAGTTCTTGCACCAACTACAGCTTTCAAGTAATAAACCATTGCAGCATCGCTAGTGTTAGCATTTAGCTTGTCTAAAGCAACATTGTATTTTCCAACAAGGATGTTAGCCAATGCAGCGTTAACAGCAGTACACTCACCGAATTGCTTAACAGCAACATCATATTGTGCTTTTTTAACGGCAACAATACCTAAGTTGTAATTAACTTCGTTTCCAGCACCAGTTGCAGCTCCGAAAAGAACTTCTGCTTCGTTTACATTACCGTTAACTAACTCAACAGCACCTAAATTGTTTTTCACAACTGGGTTGTTAGCAGAAAGTTGATCGGCTTTATCGAAGTTAGTTTTAGCTTCTGATACTTTATTCATACCGAATAAGATCATACCAGCATCATTATAACCTCTCCAATCGCTAGAGAATTGCTTTTTAGCAGCTTCGTAAATAGCTAATTTATCATCAGCAGATTCTACTAAAGTAGCAGCAAATAATAATTCTTCCGCATTTAATTCAGAAGGATTACTCATTGCAAGAGATTTTAATTCAACATCAGTTTTTCCAATTAGATCAACGTTAACTGTGAATTTAGCTCTTCTCAATTTAGGAAGTACTTCTTTTTTAACCTCGTCAAAAGCAGCAGAAATGTTTCTGATCTCTTTTTCACGTACTTCAGGATCTGAGTACATAGAAAGAACACGTAAAATCAACTCTTTATCTTGAATGTTAGAAGCCTTCATTAATTCCTGGAATCCAGCCCAATCTTCAGGAGTCACTTTGCTTTTGAAGAATTCTTCAGCAGCATAATTATCCATTTTAGCTTTCTTCATTTCTTTTTTGATGTACATAGAAGAAGAACCTTCACGCTTGTTAGCTAATTTCTCATTTAGCTCTTCCTTTCCGTCAGGAGACGCATAAGCAGAAACTTCAACACCTTTGTACTCTTTATTCTCATCCATATTGGCAGCAGCTAAATATGCTTTAAGAGCAGCAATATCTTCAGCTTTAATTTCTGACATACGAACTTCAGAGCTGTTAATCAAGTAATGAAGATCTGCTTCTTTACTTTCAGCAATAACTCTTTGGAAAGCATCTTTACCAACGATGTTACGTGGCGAATTTTGAACCAAAGTAGCAGTAGCAATAACGCCATCAGCAACTTTATAAGGTTCAAATTCCTGAGACTTATCACCTTTACTTCCAACCATTCTTACTTCAAGATCAGAAATTCTCATCGCTTGTTCGTAAGGGATTTTGCCAGTGTAAGTGATTGTTGTACCTGTTTCGTAAGGAACTACTGTATTGTTTCCTTGAACTTTTTCACCTTGCAAAGTTTTTGAAGGGAAAGCCTTTTCTCCTGACTCAAATTTCAGAACAGGAGTTGCAACTAAAACAACATTCTTGTTGAAATACTTTGCAGGAATATTAACAGTGATTTTTACATCAACCATATCTGCATGAGCTTCCAAAACTTCAGGAGTCACTTGATACTTGATATTACTTGCTTCTTTCTTCATTTTGCTCAATCCTGCACAGCTTGAAAGAACTGCAACAGATAATAGCAATGAAGCTAGGGAAATAACCTTTGATCTTTTCATAACAACTACTTAATTATTTTAACTTTAAACATTATACTCTAGTTCAGTAACAAATCTAAGAAAATTTTATGCAAATTAAATCGATTTGATAATTTTATTTATCAAGCTGTTCATAGAATAATTCTATTTATACCTTTTTTACAATCACAGGTAAAAATAGCATTTGAGACTTTGTTGTAATCATCTGAATTATTAACAAAATCGATATTGTTTATATCAATGACCAGAAAACTAAGTTCCTGTTGTTGTTTGAAAAACTCGAAATAACTATCCTGTATCTTCTGTAAATAATCTCCTGAAATTTCTTGTTCATACTCTCTTCCTCTGCTTTTTATGTTATTTAACAACTTATCTGCATTTGAATGTAAATAAACATACAAATCGGGTTTTGGTAAAGAGTTGTAAATAATATGGAAAAACTGACGGTATAAATTATACTCATCATCCTTTAATGTTTGCTTCGAAAAAATCAACGATTTCATGAAGTAATAATCTGCAATGGTAAATGATTTAAACAAATCTCTTTCGCTTAATTCATTTTTTAATTGATTGTATCGGTCTGCGAGAAAAGACATTTCCAGAGGAAATGAATATTTCTCAGGATCCTCATAAAATTTTGGTAAAAAAGGATTATTCGCAAACTGTTCTAAAATTAGTTTTGCATTATATTCTTCAGCAATTTTATGAGAGAGTGAGGTTTTTCCTGCACCAATATTTCCTTCTATTACGATAAATTTATAATCCATTAATAGCGAGTTACAGATTTGGAGACATAAAAATAGAAAATGAGGCACAAATATCAGCCTTTTTTAAAAAATAAGGAAGAGCCTTTGCAAATAAAATATTAACAATAGCCTTTTACCCAAAATTCAGTCTATTTCCTCATAAATATTCGTAATTCATCGAGTAAAATAGTCCTCCTATTATCACCTAAATCTGCTTTCCTTCACGAACACATTCTTTGTCTTTTCTGCTTCCTAGAACATTTCCAAGAAACATACCAACTCCTGCCGGCATAAAGAAAACAGAAGGATTAAAGCTATAAAACAATCCGTAAGACAATAGAAGTCCGACCCCCGCACCAACTAAAGTAAATATTGCAGAATAAGTATAGGTAAAATGGTAAGCTTGAAATACGTTATGATGATCTTTTAAATGCTTTATTAACTTTTCAACCCTTTTCTCATACTCACCTTTATTAACACCAGACTTATTAATTAGCCGATCCAGCTCGTGTACGATTTCTTCCAATTCTTTTTTGGCGTATTTGCACTCCAAACAATTCTCTTGCTTGTATAGATGCTTAGCAATTCTCTTTAATTTTTCAATTTGATAAAAACGATAATCGCGAACTGATATATAAAGATCAATTTGCTCATCTATTTCTTTTGAAATTTCATCAACCCAATTCTCGTCCATAAAGTATATTCTATTTTAGATGCTTCAAAGTTAGACAATCAGACGATAGCAAAAAAAAATCCCGGACTAAATCCGGGATTTCAAATCATATATTTGATTTACTATTTTTCGTCTTTCTCAGGCTTTGGTAATAAAGCTTTTCTAGAAAGTTTCAATTTACCAGATTTAGCATCAACTTCGATAAGTTTCACTTCAATAATCTGACCTTCTTTCAAAACTTCATCAACTGTATTTAGTCTTCTGTGCTCTATTTCCGAAATATGGAGTAAACCATCTTTTCCAGGAAGAACTTCAACAAAAGCACCAAAAGCAACAATTGATTTTACTTTTCCCATGTAGATTTCTCCTACTTCAGGAATAGCAACAATACCTCTAATACGAGCTAGAGCAGCATCAATCGCTTCTTTATTATTCGCAGAAATATCAACAACACCTTTATTGTCAATTTCCTCAATAACAAGAACAGCACCTGTTGATTCTTGAATTTCTTGAATGATTTTTCCACCTGGTCCGATTACTGCACCAATCATATCTTTTGGAATTTCAATAGATACAATACGTGGAGCATGAGGTTTCAGGTCTTCTCTTGGCTCGCTAATCGTTTCCTGAATTTTTCCAAGAATATGTAAACGACCTATACGTGCCTGATCTAAAGCTTGCGCTAAAACTTCGTAAGGAAGTCCATCCACTTTAATATCCATTTGAGTAGCTGTAATACCATCTTTAGTACCAGTTACTTTAAAATCCATATCACCTAAATGATCTTCATCTCCTAAAATATCAGATAATACAGCAAATTTCTCAGCTCCTTTGGTTGAGATCAATCCCATAGCAATACCTGATACCGGATTTTTAATCTGAATACCAGCATCCATCAACGCCAATGTTCCTGCACATACAGTAGCCATTGAAGAAGAACCATTAGATTCTAATATATCAGAAACTACACGAATAGCATATGGAGAACTTTTAGGAATCATTCCTTTAAGTGCTCTAAAAGCAAGGTTACCATGACCTACTTCTCTACGGCTAATACCGCGATTTGGACGGGCATCCCCAGTTGAGAATGAAGGGAAATTATAATGAAGAACAAATTTTTCTTTTCCTCTGTACAATACATCATCCACCATTTTCTCATCCAACTTAGTACCTAATGTAACTGAAGTTAATGATTGAGTTTCACCTCTGGTAAATATTGCAGAACCGTGAGCTCCTGGCAAATAATCTATTTCAGACCAAATTGGACGAATTTCGTCAGTCTTACGACCATCTAAACGTACACGATCTTCTAAAACCATTTCTCTAACGGCATCTTTTTCTACATCGTGATAGTAACGACCAATCAAAGACTTATTAATCTCTGAAGCTTCTTTACCTTCCGAATATTCAGCTACAAACTCTTCTTTTACTGCAGCAAATGCAGCAGAACGTTCGTGCTTATTTGGATTTTGTAGTCTTGCAACCGCTAATACCTTAGCATATGTTTTTTCAACGATTAATTGACGAAGTTCTTCATCATTAGTTTCGTGACAATATTCTCTTTTTACAGTTTTACCTGTTAGCTCAGCCAACTCAATTTGAACCTGACATTGAACTTTAATAGCTTCATGACCGAATTTGATAGCTTCTAACATCTCAGCTTCAGAAATTTCAGACATTTCACCTTCAACCATCATGATGTTATCCATGGTAGCAGCAATGATCATATCAAGATCAGCAGTCGCTAATTCTGAACGAGTAGGATTAATCATCATTTTGCCATCGATTCGGGCAACACGAACTTCAGAAATTGGTTCTGAAAATGGAACATCAGATACCGCAATTGCTGCAGATGCAGCTAAACCAGCAAGAGCATCAGGCATATCATTTGCATCAACCGAAATAAGGTTAATGGAAACAAAGGTTTCTGCATGATAATCAGCAGGAAATAATGGACGTAGAGCACGATCCACAAGACGACAAACAAGAATTTCATAATCTGAAGGTCTGCCTTCACGTTTCATGAAACCTCCAGGAAATCTTCCTAATGCACTAAATTTTTCCTTATATTCTACCGATAAAGGCATAAAATCAACATCCGCTTTTGCATCTTTTGCAGACACAACAGTAGCCAACAACATGGTCTTACCCATTTTAACTACAACAGCTCCATCAGCCTGTTTAGCTAACTTCCCTGTTTCAATTGTGATGGACCTTCCATCACCTAATTCAATTATTTTTTCGATCACTTTCATCTTTGTGTAGTTTGTTACAAACTCTTTTTAGGATAAGCAACAAGATGTCGCCTTATATTATAAAAAGCAATCCCGATTACTCGGGATTGCTTCAATATGATATTATTTACGAATATTTAAAGCTTTGATAATAGCTCTGTATCTTTCAATATCTTTTGCTTTTAAGTAATCAAGAAAATTCCTTCTCTTACCTACTAGCAATTGCAGTGCACGTTGGGTACTGTAATCTTTTCTGTTTTTCTTTAAATGTTCAGTCAAGTGACTGATACGGTATGAAAACAAAGCTACTTGTGATTCTGCAGTCCCAGTATCTTTGTTAGACTTCCCGTACTTCTCGAAAAGCTCTTGCTTCTTCTCTGCTGATAAATACATAATACTTCTTTTAAAAAATTAAAAATTATAAAATTGATTGTTCAACACAATCAGTTCGCAAAATTAAGCAATATTTTCTACAAAGCAAGATTTAGTAATAAAAACATCTTCTCAAATTGCTGAAATATTGCAAATTACTTCTTCGGTAATGCCTATTTAAATCCTGATTCCCCACTTAAGATCATGTATTGTTCCAATACGGTTCCAGTAGACAGTTAAATTTACCGCATAAAAAAAGAGTCTCATTCCATTTGGAATAAGACTCTTTAAAAGTTGGCGTCGACCTACTCTCCCACCAGTCGGCAGTACCATCGGCGCAATCGGGCTTAACTTCTCTGTTCGGAATGGGAAGAGGTGGAACCCCGATGCAATAGACACCTAAAATCATTAA
>JAQBBZ010000136.1:0-13956 GCA_032125735.1 Labilibaculum sp. | reverse complement strand
GAGTTTTCCACTATCTGGAAATACCTTGGTTTATCAAATCAAATTCTTTCTATGGTAATGCTATGGACTGCAGCAATGTATTTGGCAAAAGAAGGTAAAAATCACTTATTACTTAGCATTCCTGCCCTATTTATGACTGCGGTATGTTTCACCTATTTATTAATTGCCCCCAACAAAAATGGTGGCTTGGCAATAGACTCTCAATTGGGGATTTTATTGGGAATACTTATAGCAGGCTCAATATTTATTTGGTTTCTAATAAGTAGCAAACAAAAATCCAAGTAAAAACCAACGAGTAAATTTAGCCCCTATCGTAAATAACAACAAAACCGGAAAATAGTTACTATTTTCCGGTTCATATTTATATGCTTATTGCTAGGCTTCCCCTGTAGGTCCAAAACTCATAGGCATTACAGTACCTTGCGGACCATGGTTTTCGTCAACCTTTACAGGACCATAAAGAGATTCAAATTTTCGGATGTTATCTTGCAAAGCCAACATCAGTCTCTTAGCATGTTCAGGAGTAAGAATAATACGTGATTTCACATCAGCTTTTGGAATTCCAGGCATAATTCTCACAAAATCAACAACAAATTCTGAACTCGAATGAGTAATCACTGCTAAGTTTGAATAAATCCCCTGAGCCACATCCTCTTTCAATTGAATATCTATCTGATTGGATTGTTTTTTACCGTTCATGATTGTTTTTTATAATTAGATAATTTGTCTTCCTGCTAAATTATGAAAATATTCTCTATTACGATGATATAGAAAAATAAAAAGGGTGTTTTCAAATTGAAAACACCCTTTATATAACTTAAAGTAAGTCTTAATATTCTCTTGACTTAGAATCTAACAGTTTTTCGTATTCAGCTTTTGCGCCAACAACGATATCCCTGTACTCGCGTAAACCAGTACCTGCAGGAATAAGGTGACCACAAATTACATTCTCTTTCAAACCTTCAAGATTATCAACTTTACCACTAATTGCAGCTTCATTAAGAACCTTAGTTGTTTCCTGGAAGGAAGCAGCTGAGATAAAACTCTTAGTTTGAAGGGCAGCACGAGTAATACCTTGAAGAATCTGAGTAGATGTTGCTGGAATTGCATCACGAGCGTCAACCAGTTTCAAGTCTCTTCTTTTCAATACCGAGTTAACATCTCTCAGTTTTCTAGAAGTTACAATCATTCCAGCTTTCAATTCTTCTGAATCACCACCATCCATCACTACTTTCTTACCAAATATTTCATCATTTTCTGCCATAATAGACATTTTATCGATAACCTGTTTTTCCAAGAATTTAGTATCCCCTTGGTCATCGATAATTACCTTACGCATCATTTGACGAACGATAATTTCAAAATGCTTATCATTAATTTTCACACCCTGCATACGATATACATCCTGAACCTCATTCACGATATATTCCTGTACTTTGGTTGGTCCTTTAATCGCAAGAATGTCAGCAGGAGTAGTCGCCCCATCAGATAGTGGAGTTCCAGCTCTTACATAATCGTTCTCCTGCACAAGAATTTGTCTAGAAAGAGGTACTAAATACTTTCTAACTTCATCTCCTTTAGTTGTAACGATAACTTCACGATTACCACGCTTAATTTTACCAAAAGTAATCTCTCCATCCACCTCTGAAACAACAGCAGGATTAGAAGGATTACGAGCCTCGAACAACTCAGTAACACGTGGAAGACCTCCGGTGATATCACCTGTTTTACCAACAGCTCTTGGTATTTTCACCAATGACTGACCTGCTAAAACCATTTCACCTTGAGACACAGAAACGTGAGCTCCAACTGGTAAATTGTATGATTTTAAAACATCCCCATTGGAGCCTAAAATCTTAATACCAGCATTTTTACTCTTATCTTTAGATTCAATTACTACTTTTTCAGCAAAACCTGTTGCCTCATCCGATTCTTGAGAGAAAGTAATCCCTTCAATCAAATTATCAAATGAAACTTTTCCTGTAAATTCAGTAATGATCATTGCATTATATGGATCCCATTCACAAACAAGATCGTTTATCTTAACATCCTGACCATCCTTAACATACAATTTAGATCCGTATGGTATTGAATGGGTTGTTAATGTAATATTGGTATTTCTATCAACAATACGTAATTCAGCCAAACGACCAATAACAACATCATACTTCTTAGTTTCGTCTGCCTTATACTCAACAGTACGTAACTCTTCAAATGCAGCATAACCATTGTATTTAGACACAACCGAATTCTCTGTAGAAACGTTACCTGCGGTACCCCCCACGTGGAAAGTACGAAGAGTAAGCTGTGTACCTGGCTCTCCAATAGATTGAGCTGCAATTACACCAACAGCTTCACCTTTTTGAACCGCTATACCTGTAGCTAAATTACGTCCATAACATTTCGCACATACACCTCGTTTAGATTCACATGTTAAAACAGAACGAATCTCAACTTTTTCAATTGGAGAATTTTCAATTAAGAGAGAGATCTCTTCAGTAATTTCATCACCTGCCTCAACAATTAATTCACCAGAAATAGGATGGAAAATATCATGTACAGTAGTTCTACCAAGTATTCTCTCAGTTAATGAAGCTACAACCTCTTCCTGATTCTTAATTGCAGCCGTAGTAAGTCCACGTAAAGTACCACAATCTTGTTCATTGATAATAACATCTTGTGCTACATCAACCAAACGACGAGTTAAGTATCCAGCATCGGCTGTTTTAAGAGCCGTATCCGCCAAACCTTTACGAGCACCGTGAGTTGAAATAAAGTACTCAAGAACTGATAGACCTTCCTTAAAGTTAGAAAGAATCGGATTTTCAATAATTTGACCACCTTTAGCTCCAGATTTTTGTGGCTTAGCCATCAATCCCCTCATACCTCCAAGCTGACGAATCTGTTCTCTAGATCCACGAGCTCCTGAGTCAAGCATCATATAAACAGAGTTGAATCCCTGATTATCATCAGCCAATTGAGTCATCAAAGTTTGAGTTAGGTTAGCATTAATATGCGTCCAAATATCAATAATCTGATTGTAACGCTCATTATTAGTAATGAAACCCATGTTGTAATTACTCAACACTTCTTCCACCTGAGCATAACCTTCAGCTACTAAAGCCTCTTTTTCTTTTGGTACTGTAACATCCGAAAGGTTAAAAGATAGTCCTCCTTCGAATGCTTTAAGGTAACCTAGATCTTTAATATCATCAAGGAAATTGGCACAAGCATTAACCCCACATTGTTTGAAAATAAATCCAATAATATCTCTTAATGCCTTTTTAGTAATCAATTGATTAATAAAACCAGCACCATGAGGAGTTGCTTCATTCAAGATGATTCGACCGATAGTAGTTTCTACTGTTGTATCAACTAATTCACCCGCCTCATTTAAATCTTTTACTTTTACTTTTATATGGCTATGAAGATCAACGGCTTTTTCATTGTAAGCAATCATCGCTTCTTCAGAAGAGTAAAAACTTAATCCTTCACCTTTACCACCTTTTCTAGCCTTGGTGATATAATACAATCCAAGTACCATATCCTGAGAAGGAACAGTTACCGGTGCACCATTAGCTGGATTCAAAATATTGTGCGAACACAACATTAGCATTTGGGCTTCCAAAATAGCTTCGTTACCTAAAGGCAAGTGAACCGCCATTTGGTCACCATCAAAATCCGCATTAAAACCAGTACAAGCCAAAGGATGCAAACGAATTGCTTTTCCCTCAATCAACTTAGGTTGAAATGATTGAATACCTAGACGGTGAAGTGTAGGAGCACGGTTAAGAAGAACTGGATGTCCTTTTAGTACATTCTCCAGAATGTCCCAAACAACAGGATCTTTTCTATCAACAATCTTCTTCGCCGATTTTACGGTTTTAACGATTCCGCGTTCGATCAATTTTCGAATAATAAATGGCTTGTAAAGCTCGGCTGCCATATCTTTAGGCAAACCACATTCATGCATTTTCAAATCAGGTCCAACAACAATTACGGAACGTGCAGAATAATCAACACGTTTACCTAATAAGTTTTGACGGAAACGTCCTTGCTTACCTTTCAACGAATCTGAAAGAGATTTAAGCGGACGGTTGTTTTCAGTCTTAACTGCATTAGATTTACGTGAATTATCAAATAATGAATCCACAGCTTCCTGAAGCATACGCTTCTCGTTTCGAAGAATTACTTCTGGCGCTTTAATTTCAATAAGTCTCTTTAAACGATTGTTACGGATGATAACTCTTCTGTATAAATCATTCAAATCGGAGGTTGCAAAACGACCACCATCCAAAGGTACTAATGGACGTAATTCAGGTGGAATTACAGGTACAACTTTAACAATCATCCATTCTGGACGATTGACTCCTTTCGATCCACGGAACGATTCAGTAACCTGAAGTCTTTTTAAAGCTTCATTTTTACGTTGCTGAGAAGTTTCAGTGTTTGCTTTATGACGCAAATCATATGAAAGTGCATCAAGATCCAAACGGGCTAATAAACTGAATAACGCATTTGCACCCATTTGAGCGATGAACTTATTTGGATCATCATCATCTAAATGATGCTGATCTGCTGGAAGTGCATCAATAATATCTAGATACTCCTCTTCTGTAAGGAAATCAAGGTATTTAATTCCGTCAACCGCTTTAATTCCAGCATTAATTACTACATATCTTTCGTAGTAAATAATTGAATCAAGCTTTTTAGTAGGTAAACCTAAAAGGTAACCTATTTTATTTGGCAACGATTTAAAATACCAAATGTGGGCAACTGGAACGACTAATTGAATGTGTCCCATTCTCTCACGTCTCACCTTTTTCTCGGTTACCTCCACACCACATCGGTCACAAACAATCCCTCTATAACGGATTCTTTTGTATTTACCACAATGGCACTCATAATCTTTTACAGGGCCGAAAATTCTTTCACAGAATAATCCGTCGCGTTCTGGTTTATAAGTACGATAGTTGATGGTTTCAGGCTTTAAAACTTCACCACTGGATCTTTCTAAGATCTCTTCAGGAGAAGCGAGACTGATAGAGATTTTTGTAAAACTACTCTTTACTTTGTTATCTCTTCTGAATGCCATATGTTGAAAATTAGGAAATTAACAATTTTGTTTCAAGCAAGGCGAATGTCGGGAAAACCCAACATTCGCTTTATAATAAGGCTTATACTAATTTAACGCTCAACCCTAGACCTCTTAGTTCATGCAATAATACATTAAGAGATTCTGGTATTCCAGGACTTGGCATTGGATCACCTTTAACAATAGCTTCGTAAGCTTTCGCTCTACCCACTACATCATCCGACTTAACGGTAAGGATTTCCTGTAAGATATGAGCAGCACCAAAGGCCTCAAGAGCCCAAACTTCCATCTCTCCAAAACGCTGACCACCAAACTGTGCTTTACCTCCTAGAGGCTGTTGAGTAATCAATGAATATGGACCAATAGAACGTGCATGCATTTTATCATCAACCATATGACCCAGTTTCAGCATGTAAATAATACCTACTGTTGCTGGCTGATCAAATCTAAGTCCAGTTCCACCATCGTATAAATAAGCTTTTCCATTAGCTGGAACTCCAGCTTTATCAGTATATTCAGTGATCTCATCAAGAGTTGCACCGTCAAAGATAGGTGTCGCAAATTTCAATCCTAGTTCTTTACCAGCCCAACCAAGTACAGTTTCAAATACCTGTCCAAGATTCATACGTGATGGCACACCAAGTGGATTCAAACAAATATCTACTGTAGTACCGTCTTCAAGGAATGGCATATCTTCTTCACGCACTACACGTGATACAATACCCTTATTACCATGTCGACCTGCCATTTTATCACCAATTTGGAGCTTACGCTTCTTAGCTACATAAACTTTAGCCATCTGAATAATACCTGCTGGCATTTCATCTCCAATGGTAACATTATATTTCTTACGCTTGTTAGCACCTTCAAGTTCCTTGTACTTAATGATGTAATTGTGCAGTAATTTCTTAATTAAATCGTTTTTATCTTTATCGGTAGTCCACTTACTTGGATTAATTTCTAAGTAGTTTATATCCGACAAAAGCTTCTGAGTAAATTTAACTCCTTTGGTAATTACGTCAACACTTAAGTAATCCTTAACCCCTTGAGAAGTTTTTCCATTTACAATAAAAAACAATTTATCAACTAGTCGAATCTTTAATTCACTAAGCTGGTGTACAAGTTCTTCATCCAATTTAATGATTAAAGGCTTGTCTGAATGCTTCGATTTACGATCCCGCATTGAACGAGAGAATAACTTCTTATTGATAATTACACCTCGCAATGAAGGAGAAGCTTTCAATGAAGCATCTTTCACATCACCAGCCTTATCACCAAAGATTGCACGAAGCAATTTTTCTTCTGGAGAAGGATCAGACTCTCCTTTTGGAGTAATCTTACCAATAAGGATATCGCCAGGCTCTACAGTAGCACCAATACGAATTAATCCATTCTCATCAAGATTCCGTGTTGCTTCCTCGCTAACATTAGGGATATCAGAGGTTAATTCCTCCATACCTCGTTTTGTATCACGAACTTCTAGTGTGTACTCATCAACATGAACCGAAGTAAATACATCATCTTTAACAATACGTTCCGAAATTACAATCGCATCCTCATAATTGTAACCTTTCCAAGGCATAAATGCAACCTTAAGGTTACGCCCAAGAGCAAGTTCTCCAAATTGAGTAGCATATCCATGAGTAAGAATCTGACCTTTAGTAACTTTATCCCCTTTCGCCACAATTGGCTTAAGATCCATAGTAGTTCCCTGGTTGGTTTTGCCATATTTTGGAAGCAAATAAGTTTTACTATTGCCTTCAAAACTAACAAAAATCTCATCCTCGGTACGTTCGTAATCAATAATAATCTTAGTTGCATCAACGAATTCAATTACTCCTTCACCCTCGGCACAAATCTGAGTTCTTGAATCTCTTACAAGATTAGCTTCTAAACCAGTTCCTACAATAGGTGATTCAGGACTAATTACCGGTACAGCCTGACGCATCATATTAGATCCCATCAACGCACGGTTAGCATCATCATGCTCAAGGAATGGAATTAAAGACGCAGCAATAGATGCAATTTGATTAGGAGCAACGTCCATCAAATTCAACTTTAGAACGTCCTCATGAGGAAAATCACCATCCATACGAGATTTAGCTTTTGCATTTACAAAAGATCCATCATCATTAATGGGTGCATTTGCCTGAGCAATGATTAACCCTTCTTCTTCTTCAGCCGATAAATATTTTATTCCTTCGGTAGATAAATCAACCACTCCATTAGTAACTTTACGGTATGGAGTTTCGATAAATCCAAGATTATTAATCTTTGCATAAACACAAAGAGAAGAAATCAGACCAATATTTGGTCCCTCTGGAGTTTCAATTGGACATAACCGTCCATAGTGCGTATAGTGAACATCTCGAACCTCAAAACCAGCTCTTTCACGAGAAAGACCACCTGGCCCAAGTGCTGACATTCTTCTTTTGTGAGTTATCTCAGCTAAAGGATTCGTTTGATCCATAAATTGAGATAAAGCATTAGTTCCAAAAAAGGAATTAATTACCGAAGAAAGTGTTTTTGAATTGATCAAATCAATTGGAGTAAATACCTCATTGTCTCGAACATTCATTCTTTCACGAATAGTACGAGCCATACGAGCCAAACCTACACCAAATTGAGTATGCAGTTGCTCCCCAACAGTACGAACACGACGATTACTAAGGTGATCGATATCATCAACATCAGTACGTGCATTCAATAATTTTATCAAATACTTGATAATTTCAATAATATCCTCTTTAGTCAATACCTTAGTATCGTTAGCGGTATTTAAGCCTAACTTTTTATTGATGCGGTATCTACCTACATCACCTAAATCGTAACGCTTATCAGAGAAGAATAATTTATCGATTACGTCTCGAGCTGTAGCCTCATCTGGTGGCTCAGAATTTCTTAACTGACGATAAATGTGAAGAACTGCTTCTTTTTCAGAGTTACAAGGATCTTTTTGCAAAGTATTATAAATAATCGCATAATCAGCAAGGTTTTGCTCTTCTTTATGCAATAAAATAGTCTTTGCTCCCGACTCAAGAATTTCTTCTATATGTTCTGGTTCAAGTATTGTCTCACGATCAATAATTACCTCATTACGTTCAATGGATACTACCTCTCCAGTATCTTCATCTACAAAGTCTTCAATCCACGACTTAAGAACACGAGCAGCAAGCTTACGGCCTACAATTTTTTTGAGTCCAGTCTTAGAAACCTTAATTTCATCAGCCAGATCAAAAATCTCTAAAATTTCTTTATCACTTTCGTAACCAATCGCACGTAGCAATGTAGTTACAGGCAGTTTTTTCTTACGATCAATGTAAGCAAACATCACATTATTAATGTCTGTTGCAAACTCAATCCATGAACCTTTAAATGGAATAATTCTGGCAGAATATAATTTGGTTCCATTAGCGTGAACACTTTGTCCAAAGAACACGCCTGGAGAACGGTGAAGCTGAGAAACAACAACACGTTCTGCTCCGTTCACCACGAAAGTTCCTTTCTCAGTCATATAAGGAACTGTTCCAAGATATACATCTTGAATAACAGTATCAAAATCCTCATGTTCGGGATCGGTACAGTAAAGTTTCAGCTTTGCTTTTAGTGGAACACTATAAGTCAAGCCTCTTTCAATACATTCTTCGATTGCATAGCGGGGTGGATCAACAAAATAGTCGAGAAACTCCAATACGAAATTATTTCGAGTATCAGTAATTGGGAAATTCTCACTAAATACCTTAAATAATCCTTCGTTCTTTCTTTTCTCCGGGGTCGTTTCCAGCTGAAAAAAGTCTTGAAAAGATTTTAATTGAACTTCCAAAAAATCAGGATATACAAGCTGATTTTTATTTGAAGTAAAACTAATTCTTTGACTAATTGTATTTGAAGACATTTACTTAAAATTAATTGAACCTAAACAATAATAAACAACAAAAAGGCTTAGAGTCCCGGTTAGGAACTCTAAACCAAAATAACCCTATATATAGGTTTTAGCGCTTCTATTTAAGTTCAACTTCAGCTCCAGCTTCTTCTAATTGTGCTTTTAGTGCTAAAGCTTCTTCCTTAGAAACTTTTTCTTTCAATGGAGCTGGTGCAGCATCAACTACAGCCTTAGCTTCTTTTAATCCCAAACCAGTTAATTCCTTAACCAATTTCACAACAGCTAGTTTTGCACCACCTGCAGCTTTAAGAATTACATCGAATTCAGTTTGCTCAGCAGCTTCAGCAGCACCTGCAGCAGGTGCAGCAGCAGCAGCAGCAGCAACAGCTGGCTCAATTCCGTACTCATCTTTCAAAATAGTAGCTAACTCACTTACTTCCTTAACAGTCAAATTAACTAATTCTTCTGCAAACTTTTTTAAATCTGCCATTTTACTTCAGTTTTTAAAATTTAATTTACTAAATATATTACTCTTTTTCTGAAAGTGTCTTCACAACACCAGCTAGGATATTCTTTCCTGATTCCAAAGCAGAAATAACATTCTTGATAGGAGATTGAAGCATTGCAACAATATCACCAATAAGTTCTTCTTTAGATTTAATTGAACAAAGAGCATTTAACTCATTGTCACCAATATAAAGCGATTGTTCAACGAAGGCCGCTTTCAGGCTAGGTTTATCCTGTCCCTTACGGAACTCTTTGATCAGCTTTGCAGGTAAACTTCCGGTTTCTGATAACATAAGAGAAGTAGATCCCTTAAGTGCTATATTTAAACCTTCAAAATCACCCTCTGCTTTTTCCAAAGCAATTCGAAGAAGTGTATTCTTCACTACAATCAATTTTACCTCTTTTTCAAAACATACTCTACGAAGTGCAGATGTACGTTCGGCATTCATTGCTGAAATGTCCGTAAGATAAAAATGATTTGAAGCGTTGATTTCCTTCGTCAAGCTATCAATAATCTGAATTTTTTGTTCCCTTTTCATGATTACTAAGGTCTTGATTAATAATTAAAATTAGTCAAGAATTGACTTGACATCCACCTGGATACCAGGACTCATTGTACTTGACAGGTATACACTCTTGATATAAGTTCCTTTTGCTGCAGAAGGTTTCAATTTATTGATCGTGCTAACAAATTCTCTAGCATTATCATGAATTTTTTCTACATCGAAAGATACTTTACCAACTGATGAGTGAATAATACCATATTTATCGACCTTAAAATCAATCTTTCCAGCTTTCACTTCGGCAACTGCCTTAGCAATATCCATTGTTACAGTACCAGATTTAGGATTTGGCATTAAACCACGTGGTCCTAAAATTCTTCCTAATGCTCCAACTTTTGCCATAACAGTAGGCATGGTGATGATAACATCTATGTCAGTCCATCCAGCTTTGATCTTGGCAACATAATCGTCAAGGCCAACAAAGTCAGCACCTGCTGTTTTAGCTTCTTCTTCCTTATCAGGAGTACAAAGTACTAAAACACGAACATCTTTACCAGTACCATGAGGAAGGGTAACAACACCACGTACCATTTGGTTAGCTTTTCTTGGGTCAACTCCTAAGCGCACATCCATATCAAATGAGGCATCAAATTTGGTGAAAGTAATCTCCTTAACCAACTTTGCTGCTTCGTCCATAGAATATAGCTTACCAGTCTCCACTTTCGCTGAAGCTAACTTACTATTTTTTGTTAGTTTTCCCATTTTACTTGCAGTATTTATAATTATTGATTAAGAGGATTATCACCACTAATAGTGACACCCATACTTCTTGCTGTTCCAGCAACCATACTCATGGCGCTTTCTATTGTAAAAGCATTCAAATCTTTCATCTTGCTTTCTGCGATCTCGCGAACTTTTTCCCAAGAAATAGAACCAACCTTAATACGGTTTGGTTCTGCAGAACCTGATTTTAATTTAGCAGCCTCTAGAATTTGAACAGCAACGGGAGGAGTTTTCGTAACAAATTCGAAAGAATTATCAGAATAGTAAGTAATCACAACAGGGATTACCTTTCCAGCCTGATCTTGAGTTCTTGCGTTAAATTGTTTACAAAAATCCATAATATTAACCCCTTTAGACCCTAATGCCGGTCCTACTGGGGGTGAAGGATTTGCAGCACCACCTTTGATCTGCAATTTTATTAATCCTGCAACTTCTTTAGCCATAGCTTTCTTTTCTAAGGATTTAATTATTCTTTTTCTACTTGCATGAAACTTAATTCAAGAGGGGTTTTTCTTCCGAAGATTTTAACCATAACTTTAAGTTTCTTCTTCTCAGGATTCACCTCTTCAATCACGCCAGTAAAACCATTAAACGGTCCATCCGTTACCTTAATCATTTCTCCAACGAAATAAGGAATATTAATTTCCTCATCTTTATTAGATAATTCATCAACCTTTCCAAGAATGCGATTCACTTCTGACATTCGCATTGGTGTTGGGTCGCCGCCTTTAGTATCCCCCAGGAAGCCAATCACATTCGTGATTCCACGAAGGATGTGAGGGATTTCGCCAACGAGCGCTGCTTCAATAAGAATATAACCAGGTAAGAATATTCTTTCCTTGCTAATTTTCTTACCGTTGCGTACTTGAAATACTCTTTCGGTAGGAATTAGAACCTGTGATACATACTCCGTTAGACCTAGATTAGAAATTTCACTATCAATATATTCTTTGACTTTCTTTTCTTTTCCTCCGACAGTCCTAAGAACATACCATTTTCTATCAATTTCAACCATGTTTTCTTTCAGGAATTAGTAAAACATACTGTATATAATATCCATCAAATTCTTGAACCCAAAGTCCATTGCGAAAATCGCTGTTGCAATAATAGCGGAAGCAACCATTACAACGATCGCGCTACTTTGAAGTTCAGACCATGATGGCCAAGATACTTTCTGAACTAGTTCTTTATAAACTTCTTCAAAATAAATTTTTAGTTTCATAAGGCTTGTTTGTCTTTGCACGGGTGGAGAGACTCGAACTCCCGACACCTGGTTTTGGAGACCAGTGCTCTACCAACTGAGCTACACCCGTCTATAATAAGATTGATCTGGAAAAACCAGACCAATCTCTATATATTTTAATTACTCAACAATTTCAGTAATCTGACCAGCACCTACTGTTCTACCGCCTTCACGCATAGCAAAACGTAAACCTAAAGAACAAGCAACTGGAGTGATTAATTCAACGTTAATAGTAACGTTATCACCTGGCATTACCATCTCAATTCCTTCTGGAAGAGTGATTTCACCAGTTACATCAAGAGTTCTGATATAGAACTGAGGACGATATTTGTTATGGAAAGGAGTGTGACGACCACCTTCTTCTTTCTTCAACACATAAATCTCAGCTTTAATCTTTGTATGAGGAGTGATTGTTTTAGGGTGACAGATAACCATACCACGTTTAATAGATGATTTGTCAATACCTCTTAACAACATTCCAACATTATCACCAGCGCGACCTTCGTCCAAAATCTTACGGAACATCTCAACACCAGTACAAACTGTTGTCATTCCTTCAGCACCTAAACCAATAATCTGAAGAGCTTCACCAGTTTTAACGATACCTGTTTCGATACGTCCTGTAGCAACAGTACCACGACCAGTGATAGAAAATACATCCTCAACTGGCATCAAGAAAGGCTTATCGATATCACGTGGAGGAAGTGGAATCCAAGAATCAACAGCAGCCATAAGCTCAAGAACTTTCTCTTCCCATTCTGGCTCACCATTCAATGCACCAAGAGCAGATCCAGCAATAACTGGAGTGTTTTCTCCATCAAATTCGTAAAAATCTAAAAGTTCACGAATTTCCATTTCTACTAACTCAAGCATCTCTTCATCATCAACCATGTCAACTTTGTTCAAGAAAACAACCATTTTAGGTACGTTTACCTGACGAGCCAACAAGATATGCTCACGAGTTTGAGGCATAGGACCATCAGTTGCAGCACACACCAAAATAGCACCATCCATCTGAGCAGCACCAGTGATCATATTCTTTACGTAATCCGCGTGACCAGGACAGTCAACGTGAGCGTAATGACGATTCTCAGTTGAATATTCAACGTGAGCTGTATTAATAGTAATACCTCTTTCTCTTTCCTCAGGTGCATTATCGATAGAATCAAAAGACTTTATCTCGCAAAAACCTTTTTTTGCTAACACTGTTGTGATCGCAGCAGTTAAGGTAGTTTTACCGTGATCAACGTGACCGATAGTACCAATATTTACGTGTGGTTTTGACCTATCAAAATGTTCTTTAGCCATAACTCAAAAAGTTAATTAAAATTAGACAACAATTTAAAACAATACAATATATTTCTGAGCCATTGATGAGAATTGAACTCATGACCTCTTCCTTACCAAGGAAACGCTCTACCCCTGAGCTACAACGGCAATCACAAAAAATGTGAGCGGGAAACGAGACTCAAACTCGCGACCCTCAGCTTGGAAGGCTGATGCTCTATCAACTGAGCTATTCCCGCAAAAAAAGAAACACAAATGTTCCTTCACAATAATTTAGTGGGGAGAGCAGGATTCGAACCTACGAAGACGAAGTCAACGGAGTTACAGTCCGTTCCAGTTGGCCACTTTGGTATCTCCCCAAAAAAATAAATTACCGAGCCGATAGAGGGATTCGAACCCACGACCTGCTGATTACAAATCAGCTGCTCTGACCAACTGAGCTATATCGGCAACTTACAAACCATCTATTTAACAGGGCATACTTTTCCCTGAAAATGGTTTGCAAATGTAAAAATATTTTAAATTTATCACAAGTCTAATCGTGAATTTTTTACGATTATTTTGCGCGAAGTTTTTCTTTGTGTTTTACTAGCTGACGACGAAGTGCTTCAATCACCATATCAGTAGACTCTTCGAAGCTTTGACTTTGCTTTTT
>JAQBBZ010000135.1:0-4657 GCA_032125735.1 Labilibaculum sp. | reverse complement strand
CAATAAATCTTTTGGTTCCATAATAAGTGTGCTTTTAATATGAGACTAACGTAAAGTTATTTCCAATTTTTTTCTTGAGCTAGAAAAGGGCTCCGAAAAAATCAGAATAACTTTACTTACACACTTTATGGGATACTGCTTAAAATACCGAACTCAATCTTATTAATTTATTTTATAACCGCCCAACTTTTGGGGTTCACTTCAAAGATAAGGTTGGGCTTTCTATTATTCGTCCTATTTCTTTGCCATTTCGATAAATAATCGCGGTTGGAACATTAGTAATATTGTTCGCCTTTGCATCGAAATCGGGTGAAGTTTTGTTGGTATCCAAAGCGTTCATATTTAGTTGGTCGAAAGGATAATTTATTTCTTCAAGAATTTTGATGAAACGAGGCACTTCTCTGTGACTGTCATGACACCATGAACCAAGAATAAGGCTGATTGAGATGTCCTCCAAACTTTGTTCTAGAAGATTCTCTAGAATTGCTTTGTCTGCTTTGTAGGAGTCATGTTCTGTTACGTACCAAGTAGAGCAAAAATCCATATCGAATGCATCTAAATTGACTTGTCCGTAAAGAATCTTTTTATTGATTATGGAATCTTCTTTGGTATTATTTTGAGCCGAGATATTCAAAACAATTGATGAAAAAATAAGAAGTAGCACGAGCCTTTTCATAAAAGTTGATATTATAATTTAGGCTGAAATTTAGCAAAAAAAAGACAGGAACATTGTTCCTGTCTAAATATAGTGATAATAAAAGAACTAGTCTTTATAATGCTCAATTAGGATATCCAACATTTGGATTGCACATTTTGATACTTTGGTACCAGGACCAAATACACCAACAACACCAGCTTCGTATAAGAAATCGTAATCCTGAGCTGGAATAACACCACCTGCAGTAACCATGATATCTTCGCGACCCAATTTTTTCAATTCCTCGATAACTGAAGGAACTAAAGTCTTGTGACCTGCGGCTAATGAAGAAACACCAAGGATGTGGACATCATTTTCTACAGCTTGCTTAGCAGATTCTTCCGGTGTTTGGAACAATGGTCCCATATCCACGTCAAATCCTATATCAGCAAAACCAGTAGCAACAACTTTACCACCACGGTCGTGACCATCTTGTCCCATTTTTGCGATCATGATACGAGGACGACGTCCTGTCATTTCTGCAAATTGATCTGCTTTTGCTTTCGCCATAGCGAAATCAGCATCTTGTCCTGATTCTGATGAATATACTCCTGACACAGTTCTAATTACGGCTTTATATCTTCCACAAATTTTCTCACATGCATCTGAAATCTCACCTAGAGAAGCACGTAATTGTGCAGCCTTAACAGCAAGATCCAATAAGTTACCTTCACCTCCGTTTGCACAAGCAGTGATGGCTTCAAGAGCAGCTTGAACAGCTTTATTGTCACGGTTAGCACGAAGCTTAGCCAAACGTTCAAGCTGAGCAGTACGTACGGCAGTGTTATCTACTTCCAAGATATCCAATGGATCTTCTTTCTCCAAACGATATTTGTTAGTACCTACAATAGTTTGAGTGTTCGCATCAATCTTAGCTTGAGTACGAGCAGCAGCTTCTTCGATACGAAGTTTTGGAATACCAGACTCGATAGCCTTAGCCATACCACCTAATTTTTCAACTTCTTCGATGTGAGACCAAGCTTTATTTACTAAGTCTTGAGTTAATGACTCTACGTAGTAAGATCCAGCCCAAGGATCTACCGCCTTACAGATGGTAGTTTCGTCTTGAATATAGATTTGAGTATTACGAGCAATACGTGCAGAGAAGTCAGTTGGCAAAGCAATTGCCTCGTCCAATGCATTTGTATGCAACGATTGAGTGTGACCCAATGCAGCAGCCATAGCTTCGATACAAGTACGACCAATATTGTTGAAAGGATCCTGCTCGGTTAATGACCAACCTGAAGTTTGCGAGTGAGTACGCAATGCCATTGACTTAGGATTCTTAGGATTGAATTGTTTTACAATCTTAGACCATAGTAAACGACCCGCTCTCATTTTAGCAATCTCCATGAAGTGATTCATTCCGATAGCCCAGAAGAAGGACAAACGAGGAGCGAATGTATCAACATCCATACCTGCAGCTACACCTTTTTTCAAGTACTCTAAACCATCAGCAAGAGTATAAGCTAACTCGATATCTGCAGTAGCACCTGCTTCTTGCATGTGGTAACCTGAGATAGAAATAGAGTTGAACTTAGGCATGAAGTTCGAAGTAAATTCGAAAATATCAGCGATAATCTTCATTGAGAAATCTGGTGGGTAAATGTAAGTGTTACGCACCATGAATTCTTTAAGGATATCATTTTGGATGGTTCCTGAAAGTTCTTCCAACTTAGCACCTTGCTCCAAACCTGCAACAATGTAGAAAGCCAATACTGGAAGTACTGCACCATTCATAGTCATAGAAACTGACATCTGATCCAATGGGATTTGATCGAAAAGGATCTCCATATCAAGGATCGAGTCAATAGCAACTCCTGCTTTACCAACATCACCAATTACACGAGGATGATCTGAATCGTATCCACGGTGAGTAGCCAAATCGAATGCTACAGAAAGACCTTTCTGACCAGCAGCAAGGTTACGACGGTAGAATGCATTTGATTCTTCAGCAGTAGAGAAACCTGCGTACTGACGAACTGTCCAAGGACGCAAAGGATACATAGCTGAATAAGGTCCACGTAGGAAAGGAGGCAAACCAGAAACATAGTTCAGGTGCTCCATACCTTCTAAATCTTCCTTGTTAAAGGCTGTTTTAACAGGAATTTGCTCTGGTGTCATCCAAGATTTTTTAATGCTGTTTTCTTTTTCCCATTCTTGAGAAGTAGCAGTAGATCTTGAAGATGACTTGATATTTATATCTTTAAAATTTGGCTTCATTTCTTTTTATTTTTGTTAACGCAAAGGCGCTAAGACGCAATTTACTTTTAGAAATAATATTGATTGACTTTTCGTTTAATACCTTGTTTAATTAACGGAACATTAAAATTGATTAAAAAACCTAGCTTTTTATCTGCAAGTTTTAGATAGGTTACCAATTGAACTTCATGTACTGGTAATAGAATTTCCACTGCTTTTAGTTCAATTATCACCTCATTTTCAACTAATAAATCAATTATAAAATCTTTCCCTAAAGTTTTTCCTTTAAAAACTACTGGTATTCTAACTTGTCTTTCAACTCTTAATTTAAGTCTTTTAATTTCTTCCTCGAGACAAACTTCATAAACAGATTCAAGTAAACCAGGACCGAGTTCTTTATGCACCTCATAAGATGCTTGAACTATTATCTGACCTATTTCCTCGTATTGTATTTTAGAAATCATCTTGGCGTCTTTGTGTCTTAGCGTTGAATTAAATTCCTAACTCGGCTTGGTATGCTTTTAAAGTTTCAAGAACGTTAGACTTCACGTTAATAAAGTTCTCAACACCTTTAGCTTTTAATTCGTCAGCACATGCCGGAGCACCTGCAACAACAAGAGTAGCTTTTCCTTTAAGTGCTTCGAAAAGCTCAGGAGCGATAGTTGCGTACTCATCATCTGATGAACAAACTACAACAATCTTAGCATTCTTTTCAGTTACGAATTTCACACCTTCTTCTACCGATTTAAAACCGTTGTGATCTTCAACATCGAATCCGGCACAAGCGAAAAAGTTACATGCAAACTGAGCACGGGCTTTACGCATATTCAAGTTTCCGATAGGGAACATCATCACTTTAGGACGTTCATTTGTTTTGCTATAAATATCAGTCTTGTTACGAAGAGCTTCGAAAGCCTGAGCACCACGATATGGTTTAAGAGTTTCGCAAACAGCATCAACGGCAGTTTTATCTGCAGGAAGAAGAACTGCTTCAGGAAGAGCTTCCAATACTTCACCAAAATTTGGGAATTGGTTAGTTCCTAAGAAATTCTCTTGACGGGTAGCGATTTGGAAATCACGTTTCTGAGCAGTTGCTGTAATAGTAGACTGAATGAATCCTGCTTTGAAAGCTGCAATGTATCCACCTTTGTCTTCAACAGCTAAGAATAATTTCCAAGCTTCATCAGCAATTGATTCAGTCAATGACTCAATATAGTATGAACCGGCAGCTGGATCAGCAATCTTAGCCAAGTGCGATTCTTCTTTTAGTAATAACTGTTGGTTGCGAGCAATTCGCTCAGAGAAAACAGATGATTTAGCAAATGCCGAATCGAAAGGTTTCACTGTAAATGAATCAAGACCACCTAGAACGGCAGACATCGATTCAGTTTGAGTACGCAACATGTTCACATAAGGATCATAAACAGTTTTGTTCCACTCTGAAGTTTCACCATGTACATTCATTTTGCAAACTTCGTCGTTTGAAGCGCCAAATGCTTTAACGATGTTAGCCCATACTAAACGTCCGGCTCTAAGCTTAGCAATCTCCATGAAATATTTAGAGCTTGTAGCAAAGTTAAAACGGATTTTTGGAGCAACCTCATCAACTGAAAGACCAGCATCAACCATTTTGCCAAGATATTCAGCACCTGCAGCTAAAGAGAATCCCAATTCTTCAACAATTGAAGAACCTGAGTTATTGAATAAGCTTCCACCTACTGCTATAACCTTAAAATTCGGAAGTGCTTTTGCAGCTTC
>JAQBBZ010000134.1:0-21773 GCA_032125735.1 Labilibaculum sp. | reverse complement strand
TTTTGATGTAAATTCTTCAAGCGTATAACCCAATATTCTTGTTACTGCCTGATTTACTTCCATAAAATAGCCTGTATCGACATTTGCTTTGCAAATAATACTGGGTGATAAATCAAATGTGTTTTTTAGATTTTCTTCGGCAACACGTATTTTTTCTTCTGCCCGCTTCCGTTCCGTAATATCCACGTGGGTACCCACCATTCTGATGGCTTTGCCCTTATCATCAAAAAATGCTTCAGCACGCGAAAGAATATCAACCCAATGCCCGTTTTTGTGTTTCATCTTAAACTCAAGTTTAAAGCGATCGCGTTGCTTATTAATTACTTCCTGCAACATCTTTTGCGTCTTTTCCTCAGCTTCAGGTTCTGTTAATTTCTCCCAGACAGAGAACTCATTTGGCAGTTCATCATCCTTATAGCCCAGCATGCTTTTCCATCCGGGGGAATAATAAATTTCGTTTGTTAAAAGGTTCCAATCGAACAAGCCATCTTTAGAGGCAGTCATTGCCAGATTGAATCTTTCATCGCTTTCCCTTAATGCTTTGTCGGCCTTCTTTTTTTCTGTAATATCTGTAATAATTACACCTATGAAGTTCTTTCGAATACGCCACGCTTTAATACTATAGAATTTATCAAGTTCTTCACCATAATTTTCATAAGTTACTGAAGCCCCTGTTTTGTCAACATTTTCATAAATTTTGATCCAGTGGTCTTCAATAATTCCGTAAATATCTTTTGCACGCTTCCCAATTAATTGTTCCTTTGGTTCCCCTACAAAGTTCACAAAAGCAGGATTTACCTGGCGGTAATAATAATCAATTGCGTTGCCATTTTTATCGTAAATGAGTTCAATTACCTGAAACATTTCTGTCATAGATTCAAAAAGTACTTTGTACTTAATATCACTTTTATGCAGCGCTTCTTCTGCCTGTTTAAGTTTGCCTTCGCTCGCGATTTCCTTGGCCACACGCAGAACCACATCAGGCAGCTTTTCAAGGAAGAGTATGTCTTTTATTACATAGTCCATGGCGCCCAGCTTCATCATATTTACGGCTATGCGCTCATCGCCCCGTCCGGTGGTGATGATAAAGGGAGGCAGTGGTATTTGCTGCTTATTTAATGTTTCAATCAGCTCTTTGCCGTTTATATCGGGTAACGAATAATCGAGCAATATCATGTCGGGGATTTGCTTTGAAAGATATGCCAGCGCTTCTGCACCTGAAACAGCACTCATTACAGAAAATCCCAATTTTTCCAGATTTTCGGTAATCAATTCGATTAATCCTGCATCATCTTCTATCAGTAAAATATTCATGATCTCTTGATTGTTATACCAAATTAACATCAAAACCGATCTTCTAAAATGTTTCTTTTCAGCTATTTCTTCGTTAAAAAAGATGCAACTTAACCCGGCTATGTTTTCCTTTTTTGCCTTGATATAACTAATAATAATTCCATTTTATTTAAAGATACTTTTGAAATTAAATTGGTATTGGTTTGCATTTTAAATTATTAAATCTTCACCACCTGAATAAAAAGGCCTAACCTTTTCAATGTTTCTGCAAATTTCAAAAAATCAACCGGTTTAGAGATGTAAATATTACACCCCAGCGAGTAGCATTTTTCCACTTCGCGCGGATCGTCGGTTGTTGTGAGCATTATTACAGGTAGGTTTTTAAGCCTTTTATCTTCTTTTATCCGCTGTAACACTTCTAAGCCATCCATTTTGGGCATGTTGATGTCGAGCAACAGCAGGTATGTTTTATTTGAGTCGAAACCCATATTTTCGCTTTTGCCCGAAATAAAATCCCATGTCTGTTCACCATCAGCAAAGCGGATCATGTGGTTGCAGACTCCCGATTCCTTTAATCCTTCCATGATAAGCTCGGCGTGTCCGTCGTCGTCCTCGGCGATCAAAATTGTAAGATCTTTGTAGTTTTTCATCTTTCCTGTCCCTTTTTAAAGTGTTAGATTTTAGTGAAGTTACGATTTTTCAGTGCAATATGAAAAACAGAGCCTTTATTTTCGACAGACTCGACCCAGGCTTTCCCTTTGTGTTTCTCGGCTATTTGTTTCACCAGGCTAAGGCCAAGTCCTTCGCCGGCTATTTCCGACCGTGGGTCAACGCGGTAAAAAATGCCCCAAATTTTTTCCAGATATTTTTGTGCGATCCCTTTGCCTGTATCCCTGATGGTGTAAACAACTTTGTTATGAAAGTTTTTGGCACTCACGGTAATTTCTAAAGGTCGTCCGGCATCTTTATATTTCAAGGCATTGCTAATGATATTCGTGAACATCTGATCCAGCAATGCCTCATCGCCGTAACATTCGGGTAGAGGATCAAGATGAATTTCGCAGCAGGCTTCTTTTATCTGAAAATCGAGGCCTTGAAGTATATTCGCAAACAGCGCGTTCATGTCAATTTTCTGAATGTTCATTTCTATTCTGCCTGTACGCGATAGCTGAAGGAGACCGTTGAGTAAGGCATCCATTTTTCCGGTATTCGTATAAATGAAGTTCAGTGTTTTGGGAATATTTTCATCGATAATATTGGCTAGCTGATGATGTATTTCCGGTTCAAGCCTTTTGTCGGCGAAAAGGCTTTTTATTGAATTGGCTTGTTTTTTCAGTCGCTGACTAAAGCCCAGTATGTTCACCAAAGGCGCACGAAGATCGTGAGAGGCAATATAAAGGTAATTCTCCATCTCCTTATTTTTGGACATAACCATTTCCTGTATCTGCATCATGTCGCTAATATCGGTGGTAATTGTGGCAAATTTTCCGACTTGGGGCGAAACAACCGATATCATGAAATGTTTATCCAATGCCGGATTAAAGGTGGTAAACTCATGGGGATCTCCACTTAATCCAACCTTGGCGCAGATCTCCAGGTAGGGTGGTGGATCGGTTTGATACACTTCGCTTGCTAATTTACCAATGGCATCTTCTTTGCCGATTCCTGTTACTTCGGTAAATACCTTATTGCAATCTATAATGCGGTAATCAATAGCTTCATCGGCAGCGTTTAGCACCAACTCATGCATCACTACCATCTCGGTAAGGGAGGTGAATAAGGCATTTAATTTTTCTTCGCTTTCTTTTAATGCAAACTCCAGTTTCTTTCGCTTGGTGATGTCTTCAATAGCTAGTAAGATTAGCTCTTCTTCTTCTTCTTCTTCTTCTCGTATGATTTGTCTGGCATTAAGAAGCATTGTCTTTTTTCCGATGTCTTCGAAGTTGTGCTCTATCTCATAATCTTCAACGGTTTTTTTCTCTGGTAACACTTTCTCCATGAGATTTCTCAATAGAGGGATATCCCACTGACGATTCCCCAAATCGTAAAGTAACTGTCCCACGGTTTCCTCGGGGGTAACTTCGAAGCTTGTATAGAAGGAATGACCCGCTGACACCACTCGTAGATTTTTATCCAATATTACAAGTGGTTCCCTAACGGTTGCTACGATATTCTCTGCATATTCTTTGGCTCCCCGGGAGATTTCCTCCAGTTTCTTTCGCTCGGTGATGTCATGTCCCATACTAAATACCCGACCATTAGGAAGACTGAAGTTCGCCCACATTATATTGAGTATCTTTCCATCTTTTGTAACTGGATGCCATTCCCTGAAACTTCCGTCTGGATCACTAGTGACTGTGCGTATTACCTCTTTACACACAGCAGGATCTGGATAGAATAGCGCTAGTGCAACTTTATGCTCGTTGATCTCCTCGATAGTCCAGCCAAAGGTTTTGTTGCATTGCTTGTTCCAAAATAAACATCGCCCATCCTCATCGAATGAATTAATTAGTATAGGTGCATTTTCTGAAATTTTCCTAAAACGCGCTTCGCTCTCACTTAAATTCTCTAATGCCGAATCAAGAGCTTTACCGATACTCTTCGAAATTATTGATATAACTACTATTACTGCCACTACAACAATTAAGCTTACCAAGGATACGCCAATAGCAGGGTGAATATTAAGAAGCGGGAGTATTCGGATAATAATTAAACTTTCAATAACTGTTATTGCTATGGTCGCGGGAAGAAATATCCTCAGTAATTTTGCACTGGTCGATGTTTTCCATATTGATTTAATCAGTAAGATATTTTTATCAGAAGCAGCTATCAGACCTAATGAGACCAATAGAAAGGATGAAACGGTTAAAACAGCAGGCGGAATAAAATTATCGAAATAAAAAAACGGGGCGCCGAATGCATATCCAAGCAGAAGTATAAAGCTAATAATAGAAATAATCAGCGTGAGGATAATACTAAAGGTCTTAACTATTTTCCGATTACTTAGCAAAAACAAGAATGCAAAACCACTAATTATAAATAAGATTGCTGTAATAAGTGACATGTGCCCAAGTTGCATACTTAATTGGGTTTCGGGTATCTTGATATATAGATGTTCCCAATTAGCGTAGTACTTAAATATATTTGTAATAACTAAGAGGAACGACAAACAAATAACCATTACGGCAGAAGCAATTGACACATTGCGATTTATTGCTGTTTTTTGTGGACGAAGATAGAAGCATATACCTACAGCTAAACCTATAAAAGCATAAGCAGTACTAGGCGCCATGGCAACTTCATTACTGGTAAACCTTGTAAGGAACATCAATCCGCTAAACCAGCCAATAAGAACAATTATACCAATTACAACAACCACTGCAGCAAAAAGCCTTGTGAATCGCTCAGATACAATGGTATGATTAGATTTAGATTTTTTCATTTCAGATTTCTTCTGTTAAAGTGTTTATTTCATTTCCCAATCTCCTAATTCAATTCTGGCTTAACGAACAGGTTTCCCTAACTGAACAAGTAGCTCATTCATTTCACATTTTAGTTCCATAGTTCTTTCCTTGTTTGTAAACAAAGCGTTGTGCCAACGGCGAAGTTGATTCAGCGAATTTGTTGTTTTTTCTTCGCCCTGTTTGCGAGCAGTCGTTTCCAAGGAAACAAGCATGATATAATCAAGTTGCCTCTGATCATTATAAACCGGAACAATTGTTGAATGATACCATAATGTATTCCCTTCAATGTCCTGGGTCGGGGCATCCTGTGTTCTCGTTTCACCTGTTTCCTTCGCTCTTTTCAAATTTTTGATCATGGGGATCCTGAAAGAATCGGGATAAAAGGAAAGAGGGTATGGCTTGCCATAAAATTCTGTGATATCATCAATTTTAAATTCTCTGATTCCAGAGCTGCTCATGTATTGTAAATTAAAATAGAGATCAAGTATTTTGGTACATACAGGTGAATTTTCGAGCCAGATATTGCTTTTTGATTCTAACTGACGGATTTTAATTAGAAGCTCCTCTTTTGTCTTACTTGATTTTTTATTCATATGCCCCACCAATAATAAATGTGAACTTTTAGTGATAGTAAGATACAAATATTTAAAAGATCTTAATTTACGTTCCTATGAGGTTTATTTTCAACCCTCTGCATAAATCAATTAATATTTAACCAGAGGATAAAGAGCAATGCTCTTTGTCTCATTTATCTGTTGGCTTTTGTAAGTTATTGTGTTTTTTAGCCATAAAATTCTGGTTTGAAGAGATTCTGAAAGGTGAAAGTGAAAAATATCTTAAAGTAGATGTTTTTTTACCTGGGAAAGAAAAGTCTCATGTTTAGTAGGAAAAACACTTCTAACATCTGGTATCATGCTGATTTTAGCTTACTATTTTATGGATCTGAAGTTTAATGAGGTAGGTGTTTATTCTTTTGCTCTTCTCGCTGGGATTTTTAATACTGTTGGGGACTTTTATTTCCCGGTTTATAGGAGTAGCAAAAACGATGAGGCTTAAAATTTGAATGGAATAATCTTATTTTATAGGCTATTCAAATTCGAACTAAGGTTTTGGTTAATAGCAGTACAGATAAAGGAGAATGGTTGGTCTTTTATTTAAGTAGTAGTGTTTTTGAGTGATAGCAGCTGGACTTGGTCTGGCTGCTATTTTTGTTTTAAGAGGAGCTGTAAGAAGATGCAGAAAAGTTAATAATTGATTAATCTACACCGAATGCTACACCTTTTTATTGTTGTTTTAGGTGTTTAATTGCTTTGGTACTAAATGAAGAAAGCCTTGTAAACGTTAAGTTTACAAGGCTTTTCCTTCTATTGCATTTCTGCATGGCGGAGAGAGAGGGATTCGAACCCCCGGTACGTTGCCGCACAATAGTTTTCAAGACTACCGCATTCGACCACTCTGCCATCTCTCCAAAATATTTTGAGCGGGAAACGAGACTCAAACTCGCGACCCTCAGCTTGGAAGGCTGATGCTCTATCAACTGAGCTATTCCCGCATGCAAGAAACACGTTTGTTCCTTGTGTATTATTTTAATGTGGGGAGAGCAGGATTCGAACCTACGAAGACGAAGTCAGCAGAGTTACAGTCTGCCCCAGTTGGCCACTTTGGTATCTCCCCAAATGCAATGTATTTAAAGAACTTTATTTCCTGATTGCGGATGCAAATATAGGAGCTTTACTACAAAATACAAGGGCTGCCTGAGTTTTTTTTTGAAAAAAACTCAAATATTTATGTAAGTGTTTGATTTACTAGGAAATATTTTTGACTTATAATTGGGAAAGAAAATAAACGCGTCGTGTTTTTATGAAATCACCTTCTTTTTGATCGAATTTTAAAACCGAAATTGAAGCATATTGGGGAAGATTATTCTATTGGAGAAGGGAAGAAATGTGAGCCTTAGATTCAGGTTGTATTAATCCATTATACGAGCAAATAATAGTTCTTGTGGAGACGAAATTATTATTAATGGAAGAATGCTTTAGATGGCTTCTAATTAACAAATATATGTAGATGGAAAAGCTTCTTGAAAAATGGGCAAAAAAAAACGGAGACTATTTAATTAGTCTCCGTCCTTATATGTAAAGTGTATTTTACTTCAACATTGATTTTGCTCTTGTGATGTATTTTTCAACGTCACGAGCTTCTGCTGATTTTGAAAAGTCTTGTTCGATGGTTTCGTAAGCAGTAAGTGCTTTTTTGTAATCACCCAACATTTCGTAAGCTAGTCCAGCTTTTTGCAAATAAATAGGAGTTGTGAAATCATTTGTGTTAAATGAACTTGCATCCATATAATTCGAAGCGGCTTTCTCAGTCTTTCCTAATTCCATATAAGCATCACCAATCGCAGATTTTGCAAGAGCGCTTAGTAAGAAATCATCAGAACTGAATTTTTCTAAATACTCAATAGCTTTTTGAAATTCTCCCATTCTTAAATAAGAAACACCAGTATAATATTTTGAAATATTTCCTGCAGGAGTAGAACCAAACTTGTCAACGATTTCGATAAACCCAGGATAATTCTCATCACCATTTAATGCAAGATTAAAGGAATCGATCTCAAAATATCTTTGAGCTTGAAATAATTGATTTTGAGCACGCTCATTACGAGGAGCTTTGTAATATTTTTGATAAGCAAAAATTCCTACAGCAATAACTACTATAACTATTGCAATCGTGATCAGTTTTGTCTGATTCTTTTCAATATATTGTTCGGTTTTACCTAAGGCTTCTTCTAAATTTTCAAAATTATCTTCAGATACCTGATCGTTTTTATTCTTTGACATGCTCAAATATTATTAGTTTTATTTTTTCTAAGGCAAATGTAATTTTTTTTACGAAATATTAACCATTTTTTTTGTAAAAAAATGAAGATGGAAATTTAGATTATTATAGATTTTAATAATTAAAATCAAATTGATTTAATTTCTTAATTTTGTAGCATTCATCTAATCCATTCATACATGTACTTGGAAAAATTATCCCTTTTAAACTATAAAAACATACTTGATTTAGAATTGAATTTTTCACCAAAGATCAATTGTTTTATAGGGAATAATGGAATGGGGAAGACCAACTTGCTGGATGCGGTTTACTACCTAAGTTTTTGTAAATCTTACTTTTCAGTAAGCGATCAGCAAAATATTAATCACGATGAACAATTTATGGTATTGGAGGGGAAATACCAACGCAAAGAACTGAACGAGCTGGTGTATTGTGGCGTGAAACGGGGACAGAAGAAAAATTTTAAAAGAAATAAAAAAGAATATAAAAAGCTTTCGGAGCACATTGGTTTGCTTCCAATAGTGATGGTTTCTCCTGCAGATGTTAGTTTAATTACGGAGGGCAGTGAAGAGCGTAGAAAATTTATGGACAGTGTGATTTCGCAATACGACCGTAAATATCTGGACGATTTGATTCGTTACAATCGTGTTCTTTTGCAAAGAAACAAGTTGTTGAAAGATTTTGGGGCAGGAAGCCGATTCGATGAAGATACCTTGAGCATTTGGGATGAACAAATGATCGTTTTAGGTACTTCTATTTATAATAAGAGGAAAGATTTCCTGAATAAATTAATGCCTGTCTTTCAGGAGTATTATCATGTGATTTCTCAGGGGAATGAAACTGTACATTTAGAGTACAAATCACTTTTGCATGAAAACACACTGCGCGATTTGCTGATTAATGCCCGATGGAAAGATCAGGTAACACAATATAGTACAGTTGGAATTCATAAAGACGATTTAGAATTGACTTTGGGAGGATATCCGATCAAGAGAATGGGTTCGCAAGGACAACAAAAGACATATTTGATTGCATTAAAGCTCGCGCAATTCGATTTTATCAAGCAAATTTACGGATTTAATCCTATCCTTTTACTCGATGATATTTTCGATAAGCTTGATTCACAGCGAGTAGAGCAGATTGTAAAATTAGTTTCTGAAGATCGTTTTGGACAGATTTTTATATCCGATACCAATCGCGATCATTTGAATGAGATCCTTTCAAGTATGAAACAGGAATATCAATTGTTTGTTATCGACAAGGGAGCCATTGTAAGCTAAATAATATGAGAAGAAGTAATACTCAAAAAATTGATGAATTAATTCGACAGGTACTTAAGGAAAACAATCTGGATGGGCGTTTGAAAGAGTACGAGTTGGTGAATTCTTGGGAAAAAGTAATCGGTAAATCGGTTGCAAATGCTACCACTGAAATATACATTCGCGACAGAAAGTTATTTGTTAAGGTTCGTTCGTCGGTAATTCGAAACGAATTGCTAATGATTCGGGAAGGTTTAATTCGCGCACTAAACCGCGAAGTGCATGCTAATGTTATCGACAATATCATTGTTCGATAAAAGAAAAGGCGCACCAAGATGATCTTAATGCGCCCTGTATTTTCAAAGTTTCCTGATTAGAATATCTCTGTTCCTGAGAAATGAAATGCTCCTTCAATACAAGCATTTTCATCACTGTCCGATCCATGAACCGCATTACGAGACATCGATTCTGCAAATTCTTTACGAATTGTTCCTTCTTCAGCTTCGGCTGGATTTGTTGCTCCAATTAATTTTCTAAAATCTGCTACAGCATTATCTTTTTCTAAAATAGCAGCAACAATAGTTCCGGAACTCATAAAATCGGTCAAATCATTGTAAAATGGTCTTTCCTGATGAACCTCATAAAATTTCTTAGCCTGATCTTTAGTAAGTTTGGTGTATTTCATGGCTACAATGCGGAATCCTGCATTGTTAATTTTTGCCAGAATAGCCCCAATAAATCCATTTGCAACAGCATCTGGTTTTATCATGGTAAAGGTTCTATTGCTTCTCATATATGTGTATCGTTAAATGTTCCGATTACAAAAATAATGATTCTGAGCACCTGTGCAATAGCTAATTTAACCAAACAAGATTTGAGAATTATCTTTTTTCGTTAGTACTCCTAGTCATTAAGTGATTTGTAAATCTATTATACTTCCATATCTAACGATCTATTGTATCTTTGACCTCTTAATTTAATCATCCCAAGAGAACGAAGAATGAACGATTTGCAAAATAGAATTGACCCAGAGCTAATTAAAGAGGCAGGTATATTGCTTGGTGAGTCCACGAAAATTTCAATTATACCACATTCAGGACCCGATGGTGATGCTATTGGATCTTCGTTGGCACTTTATCTGTATTTGAAGAAAAAAGGGAAAAATGCACAAATTATTAGTCCTAGTGCTTATCCGGTTTTCTTAAAATGGTTACCTGGAAATTCTGATGTTTGGATCTATACCAATGGAAAGAAAAAGGCGGAAGAATTTATTCATTCATCTGATCTTATTTTTATTGTAGACCATAATTCATTTAAGCGCTCAGGCGATTTAGAGGCAGTACTCGAAAAGGCAACTGCAAAAAAAATCATGATCGATCATCATCCTGAACCGGAACAAATTGTTGATTTGATGTTTTCGGATACTCAAATGTGTTCTACCTGCGAAATGATGTATGAATTCATTGAAGCGTTGGGAGATGAGGAGTTGATTGATGAGCAAATTTCTGAATGTATTTATACTGGAATTATTACTGATACGGGAGGTTTAAGTTACAATTCTTCGCAACCAAGAACCTATCAGATTGTAGGAAGTATAATTGCAAAAGGAATTGATAAAAGTAAAATTCATTCGAATATTTACGATAATTTTTCTCCTGAAAGGATGAAATTATTAGGACATTGTCTGGATCAGGGATTAGAAGTTTTATCGGAATATAAAACAGCAATTATTACACTAACAAAGGAAGATTTGGTGCGTTTTAACTATAAGGATGGCGATACAGAAGGATTTGTGAATTATCCTTTATCCATTCAGAACATGCTTGTTTCTGTAATTTTTATTGAAAAGGATGATGCAGTTAAGATATCTTTCCGATCGAAAGGTGATGTTCCTATTAATAGGGTTGCCAGAGAGTATTTTAATGGTGGCGGACATATGAATGCCGCAGGTGGAAGAACCGAGAAAACATTAAAAGAAGCAATTGATCAATTCAAACAGGTTTTACCCGAGTTCTATAAAAGTTTATAAAAATTTAACAGCCTTTATATTCATAATCGACCGCCTATGGATTGACCATTGCTAGGTGGTCAGTTATTAATTCCTTACCGAATCAATTTTAATAAGGGTGAAAAATTGTGTTGTCTTATACAAATTCATCTCAAGATTGACCTTACTTAAAGATGAATTAAGTTTTAGCAGAATCGAGACAAACAAGTAAAGTATAGCCAAGTTATACGTGCTTTTTTTAACGAAAACATCGCTGAAAAAAGACATTTGCGAAGGCTTGTTTTAACGTTGATTTGGTAAACAAATCATGAATCAGATAGTTCCCAATTTAGGAGGTTGGGATTGTAAGCCAATTTTTAATCTATTAATACCTTCAACGCAGATTAATCATCTGCGCTGTTTTTGGTCAGGGATCTTATTTTTCTCTGTGAATCAGGAAAATTGCAGGTCTTTTGTGTAAATCAGGTACTTTGTTTTTCCATGCTTGTATCGACATGGTCTTAATGTATTCGGTTTCAAGAGTAATATCTACGGCAATGCAAAGTTTGGTGGCCGGACTGCAATTTTGAAGTAAATCGTCTACCATTTTCATGTTTCGAAAAGGAGTCTCAATAAACATCTGAGTCTGACCTTCGTTCAATGAACGATTGTCCAGATGTCTTATTTTTTTGCTTCTCTCGTCGCTCGGAATCGGTAAATAGCCGTTAAAGGCAAAATTTTGTCCGTTAAAGCCTGATCCCATTAAAGAAAGTAATATGGAGGAAGGCCCCACTAAGGGTACAACTTGAATGTCTTTTGCATGAGCAATTTTCACCACATCAGCTCCCGGATCAGCTACGCCTGGGCATCCTGCTTCCGAAATAACACCGATATCATGATCGGCAATGGCATCTAAATAAGCTGAAATATCTTTTGGTGAAGTGTGTTTGTTTAGCTCATAAAAAGTAAGCTCATCTATATTTATATTTTTATTTACATTTTTTAAATATCGTCGTGTTGTCCGGATATTTTCAACAATAAAGTGTTTAATATCTGGTATCAGTTGTTGAATGTGGTTTGGTATTACCTGATCGATTTCCGTATCGCCCAAAGTAGTTGGGATTAAAAAAAGTTTGCCCTTCATAAATGATATATTTTTGGCAAATGTACGAAATAAGTCTGTCACAAATTAATGGATTCTAATCAAATGTGATTTCGTTATCTGTATTCATTCTGAATAATTTTGAAATTGTCTTGAATTGTTACATCTTTGCAGTTCATTGATGATATTTGTTACAATATGACACAGATTGCAAGTAAAATAATACTAAATCGAAACTTTATTCTGGTTCTTGCTGTAGTTCTGGGATTGCTAATTGGCGATTGGGCGAGCCTGTTAAAAGAGTATACTTTTTACATATTAGCAATTGTAATGACCTTTTCAACAACGGGTATTTCTACGAAGGCAATGTTTCCTTTAAAGCAGATGATACTGCCGATGCTAATGGGATCATTTTTAAATTATGTTGTATTTGGAGCTGTAATTATTTCCTTGTCGTATTGGTTAATGCCAACGCCCGAACTTTTTCTTGGATTTGTAGTAATTGCTTCTACACCGCCTGGTGTTGCTGTAATACCGTTCTCTCATATTTTAGATGGCGATTTAAAATATGCCATAGTCGGAACTTTGGGCGCTTTTATTTCCTCCTTATTTTTTGCACCGCTCATTGTTGGTTTGTTTTCAAATATCGACGGAGGTATCAACCCTTTCGATTTATTTATTACCATGATACAACTTGTCTTGGTTCCTTTGCTGGTATCAAGATTATTGCTTTGGCCTCCAATTAAACCAACAGTAGAGAAGGTGAGGGGAAAAATTGTTGATTGGGGATTTGCTCTGATAATTTTTACTGCGGTTGGCTTAAATAGACAAGTATTTTTTTCTAATTTTGATATACTCTTACTAGTGTCCTTAGTTTTGTTTTTGGGGATATTTGGCTTAGGATCTATTTTTGAACTGCTTAGTTGTAAATTTGGGATTAAAGCACCGGTTGCGATGACTCAGAATCTTTTGCTTACGATTAAAAGTTCTGGTTTTGCAGTAGTTACAGCCCTAACTTTATTTGGAGAGGAAGCGGCAATACCTTCTGCTGTAATGGCAATTTTTGTACTGGCTTATTTGCTTTATTTGTCCATTCGAAAAGAGTTGCGGGAGTCGAAATAGATCCTTTAGATTGCTTTGTAAGAGAATTTGCATTAGAAAAATTGTATGGTGAAATTAACTTTCTTAGGAACAGGTACTTCGCAAGGAGTTCCTATTATTGCATGTAAATGTCCTGTTTGTCAATCGAACAATCACAAAGATAAGCGTTTGCGTTCTTCCGTTTTGATTCATGTTGATGGTCAGAATTTGGTGATTGATAGCGGACCCGATTTTAGATATCAGATGTTACGGGCAAAAGTTGAGAACATTTCCGCAATTATCTTCACTCACGAACATAAAGATCATACTGCTGGCTTAGACGATATCCGTGCATTCAATTGGGTGAATAAAAAAGCAGTTTCCATTTATGCCGAAAAGCGTGTGCAGGAATCTTTAAAGAAAGAATTCTCCTATGTTTTTGCTGAATTTCAATATCCGGGAATTCCTCAAATAAACCTGATTGATGTGACAGATGAGGCTTTTTACATTAATGGGACAAGCATACAACCAATTCGGGTTAAGCATTTAAAATTACCTGTTTATGGTTTCAGAATTGGTGATTTAGCATACATTACCGATGCAAATTACATATCTCCAGAACAAAAAGAGAAGCTAAAAGGATTAAAGGTTTTGGTTCTGAATGCACTTAGAAAAGAAACACATATTTCACATTATAATCTTTCTGAAGCATTAGAAATAGTGAAAGAATTACAACCTGAAAAGGCTTATTTTACTCATCTAAGTCATCAAATGGGATTTCATGATGAGGTGGAAGCTGAACTGCCCGAAAATGTATTTTTGGCTTACGATCAATTAGAGATTACAGTTGGCTAACTGTTTCAGATATTTATTTCTCTGCTTTTATCATAAAAAGCACACTTATTCCGCCAAGAATAAAGAAGATTGCACCCGCCAACATCAACGCAGATGAAAGGTTGAAATGGTCGGTGTACCAGCCCAAAAATGGACCAATAATGGCAAAACAAATCCGGATGATAAAATTCCTGACAGAAAGGACAGTTGCCCTCATTTCCGATTCTGTAATTTGATTGATGTAGTTTTTTAAAACAGGAGTCGCAATTCCACGCACAAAATAGAAAAAGAAAAGTACACCAACACCAATCAAGGAATTAAACCATCCCGTTAAAATAAAGCCTGCCGATATTCCAATCACGATAAAAACCGAAGTTCCTGTTTTTCCAAGAATGCCTTCCACTTTATGTGCTGAAAGGGCTACAATTCCTACAGTTAGGTTCAAAAGAGTCCAAATGATGCCTATGGTACTTACTTCCATGTTTAAATCCCGCAAATAAGGTTGAATGAACCAGGCAAGTGTTAGTGTTGCGCATCCAATTACAGAGGACAGAACAATGTTCCAACGTAATATTGCATTGTCCCAAAGCGAGAATTTTACAATGCCTAGAATATGATTGAATCCAACTTTTAATTTTATGGAATTCTGATTTGGATCTACCAATAGGATCGAAGCAGGAATGGCTATGAATGCAATAAATGATTGGAAAATGAAGGGTGTTCTCAAGCTAATTAAAGCCAAACTACCTCCGGCAACACCGGCAAGAGCTTCTGCAAAATTCCCAACAGACATCACTCTGCTTTCCTGTTTTAAATATTCTTTCTCCTTATTCATTTTAAGCAGACTATCGTATAACATTGCAGAATCGGAACCTGAAATAAAACTACTGCCAATTCCCAGTATTAATTCAGCAATTAAAAATCCGTTAAATCCTGAACTAAAAGAATAAACGACAAAGCCCAGACAACCTAGAATCGAACCTAAAATCAATGATTTTTTTCTGCCCCAAACATCTGCAATATATCCCGAAGGAATTTCCAAGGCTACCACTGCTATGGAATAAATTCCTTTAGGTGTTAGCACATCCTGCATGTTCAAACCATTCTCCTGATAAAAGAGAACAATAATGGGCATGGTGAGCATGAACCACTTGGCAATTTTAATCAAATACAGTTTGGGAATATTTCCGGAAATTGTTCTTGGCATTGCTATCATTTGAGTTGCAAAGATACTCGCACAATCGAAATAGAAAAGCCTTTGTTTTGGATTATTTGGGCCTATTGAAATTGTTGTGTGTGGAAAATTAAACGTCTTTTGTGTTCATATAGAGTAATCTATGTCGTGATGCTGCTTGTGTGTCATATTTTTTGCATTCAATCAGGCTATTCGTAAATCTGAATAAAATAGTGATGGTGGCGATGATATTTTGTGTAAATTTAGGTGAAGTGTAGTTGGTTATGTGGGCTGTATTATATTCTAAAACACTTGAACTATGGGAATGACATTGATCGAAAAGATTTTAGCAAATCACTCCAAAGAGAGTGTGGTAAAACCTGGCGATATTGTTGATATTGAGATTGACATTCGTGCTGCCCGGGATTTTGGTGGAGCCAATGTGGTTAAAAACATCCAGGAGCATAATTTGAAGATTGCCGATCCGGGAAAGACCTTTTTTACATTCGATTGTAACCCGACAGGTTCGGATCAGAAATATGCGGTAAACCAACAGATATGCCGATTGTTTGCACGGGATAATGGGGTGAAAGTATTTGATATCAATACCGGAATAGGAACCCACACATTGATTGAGAAAGGCCTTGCTTATTCTGGAATAACAGCCGTAACTACAGATTCTCATGCCAATATTTTGGGTGCCGTTGGAGCATTCGGACAAGGAATGGGTGATAAGGATATTGCTGCAGCCATTCACAATGGGAAAATTTGGTTCAAGGTTCCTAAATCAGTAAAAATAAATTTAAATGGAAAGCGCCCCGACGGGATCTATGCCAAGGATATTGTTCTGGGTTTACTGAATCAGTTCGGAGCGAACTCTTTGCTTGGTTATTCTGTGGAGATTTATGGCGAGGAAGTGGATCATTTGACTCTTGATGAAAGAATTACAATTTCATCCATGGCGACGGAAATGGGATGCATTATCATTTTATTTACTCCTAACGAGGCTATTATGGAATACTCAAAGTTTCGTAGTGGAAAGAAACTCGATGCGGTGAAAGCTGATGTAGATGCTGATTACGATCAGGTATTTGAAATGGATTTGGAAGAGTTTGTTCCACGTATTTCTTTGCCGGGCGAGCCTCATAATACCGTTCCGGTTGGTAAAGCCAAAGGTGTTAAAATTGATTCCGCTTTTATTGGAAGCTGCACCAATGGACGAATGGAAGATTTTCGAATAGCTGCGGATATCCTAAAAGGGAAAAAGGTAGCTCCGGGTGTAGTTTTTAAAATTGTTCCTGCAACCGATGAAATCTGGAATGAATGCTTAAAGGAAGGCTTAATCAATATATTTAAAGACGCTGGAGCAATGGTTTCCAATGCCGGATGCGCAGGTTGTGCTGCTGGTCAGGTTGGACAAAATGGAGTTGGTGAAGTGACCATTAGTACCGGGAATAGAAACTTTCCAGGGAAACAGGGTAAAGGGAAAGTTTATTTGGCTTCACCTGCTACAGTAACAGCATCTGCCATTGCTGGTTGCATTGTTCCACACGATGAGATCCCAGAGCTTCCCGTTACATTTGGCAGCGGAAAAGCAAAAATAAAGGAAGTGGGAACAATGCTTCATTCAGGTTATGAGGTGTTGAATAAACCAAAGAGAATTGAAGGTCGTGTGTGGTACATTCCAATAGATAATGTCGATACAGATATGATTTTCCATAACCGCTATCTTTCCATAACCGAGATGGAGGAAATGGGACAATATACTTTCGATAATTTGGAAGGATACGAAGATTTTGCACGAAATGCCAAATCTGGAGATATTGTTATCACGCATAAAAATTTTGGAAGCGGTAGTTCTCGTCAGCAGGCGGTTGATTGTTTTAAAGCATTGGGAATTCAGGCTATTGTTGCGGAATCGTACGGGGCAATTTACGAACGGAATGCCATTAATGCGGCTTTTCCAATCATGACCTGTGATAATATTGCAAAACTGAATTTGGCTGATGGAGATATTGTTCGTTTGGATTTAGAAACAGGCAAAATCTCCAATACATCTAAAAATATCTCGGTTCAGGGAGAACGTTTCTCTGAAGTTCAGCTTGAGATTTACCAAAACGGAGGACTCTTTTAAAAATTTTACCACAAAGGAGTCAAAGTACTTCGCAAAGTCACACAAATAATTTTCTCTTTTTTACTTTGTGTTCTTCGTGATATCCTTAGTTTACCTTAGTGGTTAAGAAATATATTACGATCATGCAAAATCTAACTTTCGTTGAAAAAGTATTACGGGCAAAATGCGGAAGCATTGTTTTTAAAACGCCGGATCTTGTCTTGACCCACGACAATACAGCTAGTATCAAAAAGACATTTGAACAAATGGGTGGCGATCAAGTGAGAAATCCTGATCAGTTATTGGTTGTATTGGATCACAATGCACCACCAACCAATGCCAAGTTAGCTACCGATTATCAAACCATACGGGAATTGGTACAGGAGCAGAGAATCAAGAAGTTTTACGATGCTGGCTCAGGCATTTGTCATCAAATCATGTCATACCATGCCAAACCCGGAATGATAATCGTGGGTAGTGATAGTCATACTTGCACAGCAGGTGCCTTTAATGCTTTGGCTGCAGGTATCGATCGCACTGAGGCTGCTGGATTGTGGAAAAGGGGAGAAACATGGTTTCGTGTGCCCGAATCTATTAAAATCACTCTAAATGGCAATTTGCCGGAAGGCGTTTATGCCAAAGATCTTTCTTTATGGATTATTGGAATGATTGGATCGGCAGGTGCCAACTACATGTCTATCGAATATCATGGAGAGGGAGTGAAAAGTCTTTCTATTTCTGATCGCATGTGCTTGGCAAATTTGGCTTCTGAAATGGGAGCTAAGAATGCTGTATTTCCTCCCGATAAGGTTTTGGAAGCATTTTATGGACAGAAGATGAAAGGCATTTGGGCTGATGAAGGAGCACGGTATTTTAAAGAATACGAAATTAATTTAAGCGATTTAGTTCCACTGGTTGCTGCTCCACATCATGTTGATAATGTAAAAAGCATATCAGAAGTAAAAGGGGTGAAGCTAAATCAGGGCTTGATTGGAACCTGTACCAACGGACGATTGGAGGATTTGCGAATTGCGGCCAAAATACTGGATGGAAAACAGGTTGCTGCTGGATTTCAGTTGTTGGTAGCTCCAGCTTCCAAAGAAATTTATTTAGATGCGATTAAAGAGGGCATTATCACCAAATTGATGAAGGCGGGTGCCACAATTTTGGGTTCTTCCTGTGGTCCGTGTTTGGGTACCGGACAAGGAATTCCTGCTGATGGATTTACGGTGATCTCAACCGCTAACCGAAACTTTTTAGGTCGGATGGGCAATAAAAATGCTCAAATATATCTTGCGTCTCCTGCCACAGTGGCCTGTTCTGCGCTTACAGGTGAAATTACCGATCCAAGAAAAGATGCTTCCAATCAGAAGAAATTTCCATTTCAAATAGAACAGAATCCCACAAATCTGATTAATGAATCGGACAATCGAAAATCGAATGGCGTTTGGGATTACTCCGATGTTGATCATTTAAACACCGACCAGATGTTTGCTGGAAACTTAACCTACGAGGTTTTGAGTTCCGATCCGGCAGGAATCCGACCTCATTTGTTTAAAGGATTCGATGATTCTTTTGCTGATGGAGTAAAGGAAGGTGATATTTTGATTGGCGGAGAAAACTTTGGATGTGGAAGTTCCCGAGAGCATCCTGCCGTTGGTTTGGCACATGCCGGGGTACGTGCTGTTATCGTAAAATCGGTTAACCGGATATTTTATCGGTCAGCAATAAATCAGGGGTTATTGCTCATTGTGAGTAGAGAAATTGTCGATTCTTACCAAAGAAATGATGTGCTTAGTCTTGATTTTCAGGAAGGAGTCGTTCAGATTGGAGAAAAACGCTTCGAAATACCAGCTTTACCCGATAAATTGCAGCAAATAATCAAATGCAAAGGCCTTGTGAACTGGATAAGAGCTGAGATCTAAGCTCTTACTCGGGTGTAGGTGATTTTTAGTGAAAAAAAACATAGGAATACTTGTTTTGGAAAGCAATAAATACCTATATTTGCATCGCCTTTTAAAGGAATGGTTCAGTAGCTCAGTTGGATTAGAGCAATAGCCTTCTAAGCTATAGGTCCCAGGTTCGAGCCCTGGCTGGATCACACATTTTTTTACAGGCAAAAAAAAAGAAAAAAAAGAAAACAAGGACGGTTCAGTAGCTCAGTTGGATTAGAGCAATAGCCTTCTAAGCTATAGGTCCCAGGTTCGAGCCCTGGCTGGATCACGAAAAGGATAACAGAAATGTTATCCTTTTTTTGTGCTTTATAAAATCTAAATTCTTCGCAAGACTTCCTACCTTCGAACAGTAGTAAGAACAAAGAATATTTCATGAATTTACCGTCAGTTAATCTAATCTACTTTTCTCCAACAGGAACAAGTAGGGAAGTAGTTAAAGCCATTGGGCAGGGGTTAGAAGCAAAACAAATAAATGAGTTTGATATTACGCAAACTGATTTTGAGTACGCGAATTTTGGAAACGAATTGACCATTATTGGTGTACCTGTTTACAAAGGACGCTTGCCAATTGAAGTAATTCCACGATTGAAAAAATTTAATGCTGAAAACACTCCTGTTGTTTTAGTAGCTGTTTATGGAAACAGAGATTTTGATGACGCTCTGCTTGAGTTGAAAGATTTCAGTACGGAATTAGGCTTTACACCTATCGCGGCAGCCGCTTTTATCGGAGAACATTCTTATTCAACAGAAAGTAAACCGATAGCAAAAAATCGTCCTGATGAGGCAGATCTTCTAAAAGCAAAACAATTTGCTGCAGAGATTTTGGCGAAATTGGAGAAGAACGATGGCATAGAACTAAACGTTTCGGGTAACTATCCATACAAAGAATCACCTAATGCCCCGGCAATGGCGCCCAGAACCATTGATGAGAAATGTACGTTATGTGCTGTTTGTGCCGATGTTTGTCCGGTTGATGTTATTGAGGTAAACAAAACAGTAATTACAAATGCCGAGGCTTGTATTTGGTGTTGTGCATGTGTGAAAGCTTGTCCTGAGGATGCGCGGATTTTTGATACGCCGCTTATCCAGCAAATAACAAATAACCTGTTCGAAAATTGTTCAGACCGCAAAGAGCCCGGGTTTTTTATCTAAAATCGTTCAAAAAAAGAATAGAAAGGATAGCAGGTTTGCTGTCTTTAGTAGTATCCCTGCTGTCCCTGATTACAAATCAGGGATTCACGAGTTTTAAATTTTTAATTCGATTTTAAAAGCAAGTGGATTCACAGCCTATGTGCCATGTATGCATGTAGTTATTCCTAACTCTTATATTATTCATTTGCATCAAGGGTATGAGCTTTCGTTTGTGAAACTGTTTGATTCGCATTCCGAAATTAGTCATGCGCATCAATATGCAGCATGTCCGCATCAATGAATTTGTAATGCACATTGCTAACTGTTGCATTCGCATCATTGGTTTTGAATGTCTCTTTGATGCATACGAATAGATGTTCGACGCGGACTTATCAAGTGTTGATGTGGAAGCTTTCTTGTATGATGCGCATGTGCTAAATCATGATGTGGAAGTGTCATTTTCATGATTGGGTTCATCCATCTTAAGTCTTTTTCTATATTTTCTTTGTTTTTCTCGTCTATAGTTACTCGAGTATGCTTTCACAATGTCAGGATTATCATTAAAAGCAAACTGTCCGTAAGAGCGAACTTCATCAATACACTCTTTTAGTAAGGTAAATGCCTTGTTTCGGATTAAAAGCATGTTGTCGGGAACGTACATTTTGCTGTCTTTTATGGCCAGTAAATTGCTTATTCGTTCATATTCTTCGGTGGCTTTATCGCACAGGCTTAGATCGAAGTTGATGGCTTGCATCGCTTCGGCATTGCTTTTTCCCAAATGAGCCAACAGGGCCAAATCGAAGGTGGTATCGGCCAGCGAATTGCCTTTTTTAATATCTCTGACTTTTTTTAGCAGCTCTTTGTCATTTCTAAAAGCAAACTGCATGTTATCAATCAGGTATTTGCGCAGTTTTAGAAGGGCGGGAGTTTCGGCTTTAAAGTTGGCCATGGCCTGTTTCTTTTCACCTATCAATTCAACCCAGTTTAGTTGAGCACGGTTTAAAGCCTTGGTGCGGGTATGCAGTTTATCGATTAAATCGTCCGGCATATTTATGGCAGAAAGTTTAGGCAGATCTTCTGTTGCCCGGGTATGTAACCGTTCGGCTTCATAGATGTAAATTTCGATAGGAATATCGCAATGTTTTACATCCTTATTTGTGATGGCATTGATTTCATCCAGCAGGATTTCTAAATCTGATTGATCTGACATTGTATCGTAGAATATGAGGTTTTACATTCAAAAAAAAATCAGATTGAATTTAGCAATAATTTTGATATTTATCCAGAGTTTGTAATTTGATTTAGGACATAAAATAATTTTTGGCTGGATGTTTTTGTATCATGAAAAATGATAACTTCGATTTTTGATAAGGGATAATAAATTGCAGAAAGTAATGCTACTTTTTAAATATTTAAAAATATGATTGTACCAATTCTTTTGATATTAGTGGGTTTTGTTTTGCTGATTAAAGGGGCTGACTGGATGGTTAGCGGATCATCAGCTTTGGCTAAAAAGAATAATATTTCGAATATCGCCATTGGT
>JAQBBZ010000133.1:0-29979 GCA_032125735.1 Labilibaculum sp. | reverse complement strand
CAGAATCCTAAATCTCCGGCTATAACTTTAGTAGATAGTAGTAAAAAACGTGCAGGTTTAACGCTTTCTCTAGCTCAAAAGCGCTTGTGGCAGGTATGGAAGCATAACCCGCAAAATACCCAATAGGGTCAATTCATCTTCATTTAGTAATGAATTGTAAAATTTACTCAACTCATAGGATGAAGAAATATGATCCGATGCCTTTAGCAAAAAGTCAAAACGCTCTACACCTAAGGCCTCATAGCCAATCAACTCATTTAGTATTTGCGTGTAGGAATAATCAGACGATATCTCTTCAGTCAATTTATTAAATACTTCCAGATTCGACTTATTCAGCAAACCTCTCTTTATCAGTAAACCAACCACTTGTGTGATTTCATAATCGGACGATATGCTGTGTGTCAACTCAATTATTTTATCCAGGTTCTTTGCTGAGAGTCCATCTGCATTTATCAATGACTTAATGATCTGAGATTTTTCGTAGTCCGACGAAAGTTCTTCAATTTCCTTTAGCAAAATAGTTAATTGATCATTGGTTAGCCTATCATCATGCAAGGCAAGTTTCATAACATTGGATTTCTCATAATCCGACGAAATTTCGCCCAAAGCACCAATAAACAAGCTGAAGTTTTCATTATTTAAATTATTCAATTTGTAAACTGATGTTAGTACCTGCGATAATTCATAGCTGGATGATAAATCTTCCAGGCTTTTGAAAAATTCAGCCGACACTTCTGCGTCTTCCAAAAATACGGAATTGTACTTTTTATAAATTTGAGACAACTCATAATCAGAATTAATGCGGTAAGGAAACTCCCGCAGCAAACTTTGCAATTCCGCCTTCTTCAATTTATTATTCTTTAAAAGATATTCAACCATTCTTGAACTGTAATAGTCACTATCTGTTGCTTCTAATTCCGACAAAAAACCTGTAATGCCTTTCTTCTGATAAATCTTATTGACACGATTTTCCAGATCGAGTCCTGAATTACGAATCACATCCGGTAACACCTTTTTCATCCATTCCCTACCCTTTGGTTCAAAATCCACCTCCTTATTTCCCTCGAAATATCGATAAACAACACGCCCATTCTCCGAACTAACATATAGTTTTCGTTTCATTCCGAAACTCACCATGCTGATTTTTAGATATCCACCCTCTGATATCGAATTGATAGCGGTATAATTGTCATTAAATTTAACATCTCCGTTTGTCGAAATCTTAAGATTCTCAGCATTCCAGTTAGAACTCCAACTAATTGTAATTTCTTTCTCAGGTTTAACTGCAAAACAATCGTTAACCGGATTTAATAAAACGGCTAGCATGATTACTAAAAAGAAGATGTGTGTTTTCATATGTTTTTTTATTTATTGTAAGGCACATAAAATTTTAATAGCGATACTGCTCTTGTAGTGTCACTTTTATTTTCCTAAAACCTAATGAGCCATATTTTTTTTTTAATTTTTTTGTTTTTTAATAGGATATTGTAAACGCTAGAAAGTTAAAATTTCATATACATGCTCTTGGCAATACTCCTGTGTACTTAGCGTTTGAAATCAGTTTCATATTCGGGGTTTCCATATCTAAAATAGGGATATTTCAACCTCCAGTAAAAATCGACCTTTTTATAACATCCTCTTTTAATTCAACATTAACACCCAGTTGCTTTAGCAATTGTAGATGTTTTTTGATTTGTTTATCTTTTCTCAATTTCTGCAGATAATCTCCTCCAAGTTCTTTGTAAGCAACTTTATCTTTTAGGATGAAGTAGGCGGCTATCAGGATCTTGTGTCCTACTGCAATTAATGCCTTTTTACAACCTCTTCGTCCCACTAAACTATCGTACTTACTCCTTAGATAGGTTCCCTTTGTTCGAGTAGCTGCCCATGCACATTGTACGATCATGACTCGGAGAAATTTATTCCCATGTGTTATTCTTGAGCTTTTTTTTTGCCTGCAGATTCATTACTTCCTGGTGAAATGCCTGCCCATGATGCTAAATGGTGCTCATTGGGAAACTCAGACATATCATTTCCTAATTCTGCTAAAATACAAGCGGCTCCATCTTTCTTTATTCCTGGAATACTTGCCAATAATTCAGCATCAAGTGTTAATTCGTGCTTTTTTAGTTTTTCATCAATTTCATGTTCCAATTTGGTTATTATTTCCTCTTTGCTTTTTATAGATTCCTTTACTGTTTGCAGCATAAATTTATGATGAGATGTTAATTCTCCATTTAACGAAAAAGCCAACTGCTCTACTGTGCAAAGCATTTTACCATGGCGAAGTTTAACTAATTTTTTAATGTCTTCTTCTCCGCCTATCAATGCATCAATAATTTTTGTGGCTGTTGTTCCACTCAAATTACTCACAACACTTGATAACTTGATATTAGCATCTTCCAATATCTTATGAATCCGATTCTTTTCCGAAGCCACCTGTTCTATAATTTTCCTGCGATATCTTGTCAAATCACGAAGCTCTCGAATATGCTTTGCTGGAATAAAACTCCCTTTCAACAATCCACTTAATAAAAGCTTAGCAATCCATCGACTATCTTTTTTATCTGTTTTATGACCGGGCACATTTTTTATATGTCGTGCGTTAACAAGGATTATCTCAAAATCTGATTCTAAAATATTGTAAACAGGTTTCCAATAAACCCCTGTACTTTCCATGGCTACATGTGTGATTTGATTCTCTTTAAGCCAGTCTCTCATTTCTACTATGGAATGAGTAAAACCATCGAAACTCCGTGTTTCTTCTTTTATACCAACACCACGAATAGTAGCCACTAAAACTGATTTATGAACATCAATGCCTGCTCCTCTTTCGAAAACTTGTTCGAATCTAATCTCATTCTTATTCGCTTCCATAATTCCTCCTTCGCTTTGAATTATAGTATAACATTCAAGTTACGGAGTTCCAGCCAAAAAAAACATCCCCCTGTGTGTCAAAATCACTTTGGCATGGACGTTTCATATGATTATAATTTGTTTTTTTAGTTGCCATATGGAACTTACCATGCTATGATAATCATCTCCCTGTGTGTCAAAATCACTTTGGCATGGACGTTTCATATGATTATTGTTTTTTACCGTAAAGTGCACCTTCCATTTTCCTTAGTGATCTTCGTGAATAACTTCGTTTACCTTCGTGGTTAAATCATTTTTATTTATTCTTTCGTTTCCCTTTTGGGTTAATCCGTTTCTTCCTTTTCGTTCAGCAAACACAAATAAGCATCTTCTAAATTTGCTTTTGTATTTACAGCTCCATAACCCGGATTTTCATCGGCCAAACAGCGAACCCGAATCTGATCTTTGTCGCGCATATGATGAATAATTACATGTTTGGTTTTTAATTCTTCAAACTCTTCGGTTGATACCGTCAGCATCCATACTTTTTTGTCGGCGATACCTGCCATGTGAATCGGTTCGCCCAAGTATTTTAGTTCTCCTTTTTTCATCACTGCAACCCGGTTACACGAACTGGCAACGTCTTCAATAATGTGGGTTGAGAATATTACAATTCTGTCTTGACTTAGTTCTACCAATAAGTTTCTGAATCGAATTCGCTCGCGCGGATCAAGGCCGGCGGTTGGCTCATCAACCACCAAAATTCTTGGTAAGTGAAGCAGGATTTGAGCAATCCCGATTCTTTGTTTCATTCCTCCCGAAAAGGAACCGATCTTATTGTCTTTCTGATCGAACATGTGAACGGCTTTAAGCACATATTCCACACGTTCCATTCGTTCTTTATTGTTATTTAGTTTTTTCAGAATTCCCATGTAGTTCAGGAAATCCCATGCGCTCATGTTTTCGTACATGCCGAATTCCTGTGGCAGGTAACCAATTAAACCTTGCAGCTCTTCACGTTTTTCGCGTACATCAATTCCGTTTATGGTGATTTGCCCGTAACTCTGTTCCAGAATACCACAAATAATTCTCATCAGGGTTGATTTACCGGCACCATTGGGTCCCAGTAATCCGAACATCCCGTTTTTAATATCAAAGGAAACGCCTTTAACGGCTTTAAACGGAACCTTCTTTTTTCCTATTACAGGGATGATTAAAACAAATCGGTAGAAGAATTTGCGGATGCCGCTAAATCGGCCTTTCACCCGGTTGATGTTTATTTTTTCATGATAAATTTTATCAGAAGATACTTTAATCAGTAAAGCCAGATACCAGAAAAAGGCCAAAGGAGCAATGAGTCCGATCAGTTCGTATTGCTGATAAAAATATGCGAATACAGGTACTGGGAATAACCAGTACATGATTTTATGCAGTGCATAAATAAATCGGGGCATCCATTTTTTACTGCTTTCTTTTTTTAGATGATTACGGTATTCCATAATGGGAGCCATAAAATTCAAAATCAGAATTTGGAATAGTATGGACAAGCCAAGTAACCAGTATTTGTTTTCGAGATGGATGTAAATAAAAAAGAACAGGAAAGCAAGTAAAGGCAATTGCCAGATTAAGGTCACAAAATCGCGGATAGATGAATAGGATTCCTTTAAACCCAATCGCTCTCTTATTTTAAGTCCTGATTTCCATTCCCTGATAAATCGACCATCCCATTCGTATATTTTTACCAAATTTCTAATTTCGATGTGTAAAGCGTCATCAGGAGCAATTAGTTTTTCGTTGGCTTTTCTCAAACTGGCCTGAATAAAATAGATGCATGCCGGTACCGATAACAGCAAAATCAGGAGCGTAATGATCTGCCAAATTTTACTGTCTACTTCCACGTAAATGAAGTAGGTTCCTATCATCCAAATGGCAATTTGAAGAGCTTTTACCCAAACAGGCTGATTTTGTATCCAGTTTAAGCTGGTTCGCAATCCGGCATATAGTGTTGGGATAAAAACCAAGGTGAGAATTGTGCTTAGGCTTAGTCCGCCAATTACGGTTATGGCAAAAGGAACTCCTATTGTAGTTACATACTCGGCACGACCAAGAGCAAGTGGCATTAGGGCAATAATGGTGGTGATGGCTGTAATCAGGATAGGGCGGATACGCGCCAAGCCGGCCATAATAAGAGCTCTGGATTCTCTGTAGCCGCGTTTCTGTAATACGTTGGAGTAATCGATCATGATGATTCCGTTGTTTACAACAATACCCAGAAGAATAATTAGTCCGGTAAATACATTGGCGTTCATTAGAGAGGTTCCGGTAAGGATCAAGGCAATTAGCGATCCGATTGCAGCCATAGGAATGGAAAACATCATTACAATTGGCATGGTGAACGATTCAAAGACTGAAGCCAGAATCATAAATATCAGAATGATGGCCATCAGAAACAGAAAGCCAAATTCAGCCAGATTGTCTTCTTCATGAACAATTTCCAATGCAATTCCCGATGGAATATTCATCCGTTCAACCAATTCATCAACTTCTACCCTCGATGCAGTTAAGAGGTCTTTCTCATCGTTCACTTCATCGATAAACTGATATTCAACTTCGAGTTGTTTTTCCTGATTCGTTCTCTTGATCGTTGATAATCCGTCGGTGAAATTCAGATTGCTGATGTTCTGCAATTCGAATTCAGCACCTTGAGTACCCCTTACAGTAAGCTTACGCAGATCTTTTGCATCTCTTGTTTGCTGCTCGGTATTGTCACCAAGTGTTTTAATAATAATATCGTACTCTTCGGTGCCTTGTTTGAACTTCACACCACTCGAAAATTCTTTCTGAAAGGAATTTAATTCCGATAATACCGATGTAACAGGAATATCGTATATCGCCATGATTTGTTTGTCCAGTTCCATGACCATTTCGGGACGTTTGGCAGGAATTCGAACAGATACATTTTTAATGGAAGTCAATTGATTTAGGTAGTATTCCAAATCTTCCGATACGTCGAGCATTTTATTAAAATCCTGACCTTTAATAATCAGTTTTTCTTTTTGACTGCCCATTCCCAACATTTCCATAAATGGATTGTCACCGCCAAAACCTCCGCCACCGCCAAATCGACGACCTGTAGCCGGAGGATCCCAGCTGAAAGATGCACGGGGCAAATCATCCAAACGTTCCAGAATGTTTTTCTTAATTCCGGGAATGGAAAGGTTTTGCTTCTCGCGATAATCGTCAATTAATGTGATTGTTAGAACAGCTTCTTCCTCATAAACCTGACTGGTGATGTCTTTTTTCTCCTGAACAGAATCAAGTTTTTGCTCTACTTCCCGAATGAATAAATCGGTGTTTTCGAGTGTTGTTCCGCCCGGAAGTGTCACATAAAGATTCAAATCTTTCGTTTCGGTTTCTTCTGTGGAAATCATGCTTAGCCCCAAACTAATCAGTAAGGTGACGAAAAATAGTCCTAAAGCGCCAAGAATAGTTCTTCCCGGATACCGCATACACGATTTTAGCGTTACCAGATAAATCTGTACCAATCGGTTGTGGAGCGAAATGTTTTGGAAATTAACGGCACGGGCGGCATTTTTTCGTTTCAGAAAAGTGTGGGTAATCATGGGAATTAAAAGCAGGGCAACAACCAGCGATACCAGCAAGGTAGAGATAATGGAAACACCAATGTGCTTGCCCAATAATCCGATAAAGAAATTGGATGTAAACAGAAAAGGCAGGAATACGGTGATTGTTGTTAGTGTGGCAGCAAAAATGGATCGCCAGACTTCTTTGGTTCCCTGAATAACTGCTGTGTCCGGATCTTTCTTTTGGGCAGCCAGGCGGTAAATATTTTCGAGAACCACAATGCTGTTATCGAGAAGCATCCCAATGGCCAGTGCCATCCCCAAAAGAGTGAGTGTGTTGATGCTGATATCGTAAGCATAGAAAAAATTGAATGCTGTGTAAACTGAAATGGGTATTGCCAGTGCAATTGCGGTGACCAAACGAAGGTTTTTCAGGAATATCCAGAGAACGAAAATTGCCAGCAGTCCTCCTATTAATGCCAGTTCAATAATTAAATCGATATTGGTTTTCATGGTTTCGGCAGTGTTGGTTTGCACCACCATAGCAATATCTTTGCTTGCTAATTCCTGATTGATTTCTTCAATTTTCGCAATTACATTGTCGGCCAGTTCGATGATGTTCGATTGAGAATCGCGTGTTAACTGAAGGGTTACTGCTTCTTTTCCGTTTACACGGCTGTATGAGGTTTCTTCCTTTACTCCAAAACGAATGCTTGCGATATCTTTCAGTTTTATATTGCCTGCTTCTTTAACAACAAGCTCGTTTAATTCTGAGATATCAGTAAATTCGGAGACAACATTCACAAAGTGCATTTTGTCATTTTCAATCACTTTCCCTGCAAAACTTCGCATGTTGCTGTTTTTGCTTAGAACGGAACGAACATCTGACGGACTGATGCCATAACTCTTGCAAACATCATCTCTTAGCAGAATATCAATGGATTTTTCGCGCCCGCCAAAAAGAGCCACATTGGCTATGCCATCGATATTTTTAATTTTATCGATGATTTCATTCTCGGTAATTTGCCGAACCCGGTCAACACCTCCACTACCACGAACCTGAATATTCATGAACATGTTGTTGAGTTGTTCCATATCGAATTTAAATACCTGAACCCTGAACTCTTTTGGAAGATCTTTTTTCTTTTCTTCGACCTTTTCAGCAAGTTTTAAATATGCATATTTAAGATTGGTTCCCTGTTCGAAAGAAATCTCAATGCTTCCTCGTTGCTGTCCGGCAGTAGAAACTATCTTTTCAACGCCTTCCATTCCTCCTGCAATTCCTTCCAGAGGAATGATTGCTTCACTTTCCATATAGCGGGGATCTACTTCCATAGTAGTTCCTACCTCTACAAACAACATAGGAAGCTGTGCATTTGGAATCAGTTCAACCGGCAATTGCTTGTAGGAGAAAAATCCCAACAGGCTAAGTCCGGTGAAGAGCATTGCTATTAAAACCTTTCTTTTTATAATGAAGTTCATATAATCTAAGCTTAATTAGCTGTTAGCTTGTTCCTGTTTATTGATGTTTTGTCAGATTATTATTTAAATCTGTTTGTTCCATTGTGTTGTTCGATGTTCTATTTCCCGATTTCGAAAAATAGTTTTGCATGCTATCGAAAATATAGTACACACAAGGAATAACGACCAGTGTTAACAGGGTTGAGGTGATTAAACCTGCAATTACTGCTATTGCCATTGGAGCCCGTAAAGCTGCACTTTCACCAAATCCAATGGTTAGGGGAAGTAAGGCTAAAATGGTGGTGATACTGGTCATTACAATTGGGCGAATCCTGTTTTCTCCAGCCATAATTATCGAATCGCGCAAGGAATTCCCTTGCTCCTTAAATTGGTTAATGGCATCAACCAGAATAATGGAATCGTTCACCGCTATTCCTCCCAGCATAATAATACCAATATAGGCCATGATGTTCATAGGCATTCCCAAAAGGAAAAATGCCCAAATGGCACCAACTCCAGCCAATGGAATCGTGAGCAGAATGGTGAAAGGATGAATGAGTGATTCGAATTGAGAAGCCAAAACCATATATACCAATATGATCGAAAGAATCAAAGCAAAGCTTAAATTGGAAAGTGCTTCCTGGCGTTTCTGCTCTTCGCCAATCAGATTTACCTGATAGCCCTGCGGCAATCTAATATTTGCGAGTTTGGTGTTTATTTTATCGACAACCTGATCGAAAGCAACTTCTCCGCGAATATCGGCACTGATCTTTCCAATTCTGGTCTGATTTCTTCTTAGCATTTGTTTGGGTGAAGAGGATTTTTCGATGTGCGCTACTTCGTAGAGTGGAATTTTCTGATCTCCGCTTTTTAGCAGAAGCGTATTTAATTCAGACAGACTCGTTTCAGGCATCGTAATAGTAATGTCATTCATTTCTCCGCCTTGTTCGAATTTACCTGCATTTTTCCCCATCAAAATGTCCTGCAGCTGACTGGCAATTCCTTCTGTACTTAGATTAAACAGGCCTGCCTTGTAGCGATCAATCACCACATTAACTTCCGGGGCTCCTTCTTCAATATTGGTTTTTATATTTGTCAAATCAGGAACCTGAGTCAGGAGTTCTTTAATTTCTGCAGAAAGCTGTTCCAGAACTTTCATTTCTTTTCCTTTCACTTCCACTTCAATGGGAGCACTTTCCGTTCCAATGGTCGATTGAAGAGCCGTTTCATCGCGGATAATGGATATTTCTGCATCGGGAATGTCGGCAACCAATTGACTTACATTTTCCAGAATCGCTTCCGATTGAGCAGTGTATTCGCTCTTTAAACGAATCTTTATACTGGCGGTATTTTCGTTCTGAAATACAGCTTTATCCGTAGCAGAACTGCTTCCTGGTCCAATTTGAGTATATACAGTTTCGAAATAATCTCCCATAGATTGTTTAAGCATCGATTCAATGGCTTCAACAGTTTGAGATGTTCTATCCAGTTGAGTTCCTTCTTTTAATTGAATATCCAGACTGAATTCACCAACACCACTTTTGGGCAAGTATTCATTTCCAACATAAGGCAAAATAAGTCCTGTAAGTACGATTAATATGCCAGCCGCTCCAATTACCAAGCTTCGTTTGTTTAGAATAGTAGCCAATAAATTTCCGTACCAACCAATTTTAACCGATTTGAATTTTATATTTTTCCCTTTTCCCTTGTAGGCATAATGAAACAACATGGGAATCATTAAAATTGCAACAAAAAGCGATGCTAATAACGAAAAGGCAACTGTCCAGGCCTGATCTTTAAATAGTGCACCGGATGCTCCGTGCATATACACAATAGGAAGAAACACAACAATTGTGGTAAGAGTGGAAGCTACAATTGCACCTCCAACTTCCGAAGTTCCTTCTATGGCGGCATCCTTCACCGAGAGCCCAAGCTCCATTTTCCGAAAGATATTTTCGATTACAACAATGGCATTGTCGATAAGCATTCCGGCTCCTAATGCCAAACCGCCCAGTGTCATTACATTCAAACTTAATCCATTAAAATACATTAGATTAAAGGTGGCGATGATGGAAACAGGTATTGCAAAACTGACAATCGCAGTCACTTTTATTCTTCGCAAAAAGACAAAAAGAACCAAAATAGCGATGAGGACGCCAATTAATGCGGTTTCTTCTACTTCATCAATGGCTTTTTGAATGAACTGACCTTGATTTTGAACCACGATAAACTGATATCCCGGCAAGGCTTTTTTTATGGAAACCATTGTTTTTTCAAAATCTTCAACTGCCTGAACAGTATTTGATCCTGTTTCTTTGTAAATAGACAAACCGATGCATCTTTGGCCATTGATACGGACAATATTTTGTGCTTTTTTTGCCACAAAACTTACCTTGGCAACATCTTTTAAAAGAATTGGAACTTTGTCTTTTACCAGAACCTGGTTTCCTGCATTTATGGGAGCAGACGATGAGGCTGAGGATTGTTTGATTCCAACAATTATATTTTCAATTTCCTGAACGTTTCGAATTAAACCGGCACCTTTAATAATGTATTTGGTTCCCATTTCAACAATGCTTCCACCCGAAACATTTTGATTCAGACTTTTTATTTTCTGTACAATTTGATCGATGCTTATTTTGTGGGCATCCAAAAGATACTGGCTGGTTTCGATGCGCACTTCTTTTTCTTGTGTTCCGGTCAATTCTACCTCAGCGATTCCTTCCAAACGAATGAGCTCGTTACGAATGTAATTTTCACCTACCTTTCGCAACTCATCCATGTCTTTAATTTCCGGATGAAGCATTCCGATAATTAGAATTGGGGATGCATTTGGATCGTGTTGCGTAATGGTGAATTCATCAATTTCGGCATTCTGACTGTAGGCTGTTAGTGCTTTTTGCAACTCCAGAAAAGCTTCATCCATATCACTTCCCCAGGAATACTCAACAGTTACTCTTGCCGAGCCAACCATACAAACGGATGAAACCTGACTCACTCCTTTTTGTCGAATAGATTGTGCTTCTATGCTTTCAATAAATTGCTTTTCGATCTCTTCCGGAGGACGTTCGCCGGCTTTAATTTCCACAAATATGCGGGGTGCATTCATTTCCGGAAACAGGTCAACATTTAATTTACCGAGTGATACGTATCCCAGAAGTAATATCGCCATTACAATCATGGAAACTGTTACCGGATAATTGACCGAAAATTGAGTTATTTTCTTCATTTTGAAAGCAATTTATAATTGAATGACATAGACTGTCATGTTATATTGGATGTGATTTGAACCAGGCATTTAAATTCAATAGTTCATTAAGGTTTTGCAAGCGACTGATTTTTGGAGTGATTTACCCTTAAGGATATCTCAAATTGAAAATATGCGTTCTGTAAATCAATCTAATATCTCACGTCTTGTATCTAATGATCTCTTGAGATTATTTTACCACCTTTATTTTTGATCGATCACGAAGAGTTTCAAAGCCTTTTACTACCAACCTGTCTTTTTTCTCTAATCCGGAAATTACCTGTACTTCGTTTGGATTTTCCAATCCAAATTCAATCACACGCTCTTCTGCCAAGCCTTTGTTTACAACAAAAACGGTGTTTCCTTTTTGCTTGTTCAAAATAACATCTTTCGGAATCACGATGGTCGAATCGGCTCTTGCAACTACAATTTCACCTTTCGCAAACATGCCAGGGCGTAACAAAAGTTTAGAGTTGTCGATGTTGATAACCGCTTTAAAAGATCTGGTTTCAGAATCGATAGCAGGCGATAATTGAGCAAGAACACCGTTTAGTGTATCACCGGGGATGGTATAGTTGATAATATTTACCTGTTGTCCTTTTTTGATCGAAGTCATGTTTTTTTCAGCCAAATTAATCTCCATATGAAGTTTGCTGTAATCCATGATGCTTAGCATGTCCGACGAGGCTTCAACCCTTGTATTATCTGTATAGTAGTTTAGGTTAGTAATGGTTCCCGAAAATGGAGCTTTCACCTTTAGTTTAGCCAGTCGAAATATGGCATCTTCGTAAGAATATTTGGCATTGATCAGATCGATTTCAGCATTTTTCACTTCCGAAAGGGTAACGCCGCCTTTTTCATATAGCGATTGTTGCTTTTCGGATACTTGCTGAGATATCTCCAGACGAAGTTCTAAGGATTTTATTTTAATGTTGTTCTCGTATTCCTTGTCTTCCAGAACGATTACATTGGTTCCCTCCTTAACGAAATCGCCTAAGGTAAATTGGCGACCGGTTGCTGGATTAATCTGCAAGTGGTATTTTCCGGCCACCTCACTTTTTAAAGCAACTGTTTTTATTGGATTTACAGTTCCTGTAGTGCTAATGAATTTTTCGATGCTTTTGGATGTAATTTCCTGAACGGATACCTGAACTGCAATGTCTTTGTTTAGATCAGTTTCCCTATCATTACAAGCGGAAAATATTGCAATGCTTAGAAGGTAGAATGCGATTCGTTTCATGTTTATGGACTTAGTATGGTATATCATGATTGAGTTTGTTTTTATTCAATGATCAAATTTTCCTGCAATTCCTGTGGAACAAAGGATCTGTCGTTTTCAAAATCCCAAAGTGATTGTATTTTTAAATTCAACAACTCTAATTTATAGTTAATTAAAGAGTTAGCCAGATTCATTTTCTTTTCGGACAACTGATTTTGAAAGCGTTCTAAATCAATACTGGTTAAATCGCCGTTTCGGTATCTCTCTAAATTGATATCATAAGTTAGTTCTGCATTTTTTTGGTTTTGCTTGGAGATTTCGATTTGCTGAATCAAATTTTGAAGATTGCGATATATTTTTCGAATGTTGATGGTGATGTCATCGCGCAGGCTGTTTTTATCTATTTCGCGGCTTTCTATTTCCAATTGGGCCGCTCTGATACGCGCTTTTCTTTCCCCCCAATCAAATATTGGAACTGAAAAAGTGATTCCAACTCGTGGACTTTTGGTTGGTTTGTCGTAAACATCGCCCAGATTTTCATTGTTTCCCATAATTCCAATCGAAAGGCTCACATTTCCTTTAAATTCGTTGGTTGCTGAGGTTTGAATCAAATCAAATTTGGCATTGTTTAAGTCTATTTCTTTTTGTGTTAATTCCAATCTTTGTGTTAATCCGTTTTCAATGGCTTTCTCAAGATTTACAATTACAGGAACGTATTGGATATTCGTACTTACAGATACATCATCGTAAAGAGAGATTCCCAACAGAAATTTAAATTCATCTTTGGCATTTTCCAATTCTACACGATTATTATCGAGACTCGATTTACTGGTTGCGTAGTTTAATTCGGCCTGATAAAGTTCTTCTTTAGCAGATAATCCTCCTTCTACTTTACTTTCGATGATTTCTTTACTCACTTTCTGGTTTTCAAACTCTTCCTCCGATATTTTTAAGGCCATCTGTTTCTGATAAATGGAATAAAATGCCTGATTTACCCGCCTTTCCATATTTAGTAATTGTATAGAATAGGCCAAAGTTGCATTTTCAAGATTTAACTCATTTCGGGTCAAATCCATTTTGGTTTTATTAAAGGTGAACAGTGGCTGATCGTATTGTAAGTAAAGAGAGTTGTTGTATCCCGCATAATTTGAACTGCTGGCTTCAGAGTAATTGTCCTGATAGCCAAACTCATTCTGCAGTGACAATCTACCATCAGTTAATTTAATTGGCTGAGAAACGGTAAATGTTCCACTCGCTTTTTTATTTTCAGAAGTATTCCAGGTGGAAAAATATTCATTGTACGATTCTGTTTTGTCGTACGATAATGGAGTAACCTCGAAGGAAAAACGAGAGCGTAAAGACGCCAGCTGGGCATTCAGCTGTTCTTTGTTTTGCTGCATGTTTATCCTCGACTTTTTAATGTCAGGACTATTTTCAAAGGCTATGAGAAGGGCCTCTTCCAGAGTAATATCCTTCTGTGCCTGCGAGTATAATGAACTGAACAGAATTGCTCCGGCACAGATTAATATTCGTAACAATTTTTGTTGTGGTCTAGTTGTGATCATGCCTTATATAATTTGTATATTTTATTTGTTTTCAACCCATTTAATGGCATCTGCAAAGAGAAAAGAGCCTGTCGATTTGTTGTTCATCTCTACTTTCGCATTTTCAGGAGTGATAAAGAAAGTGCCCAGGTAGTTCCAACCGTTTTCCAGTTCCTGATCACTTTTATTGATTTCTTCAACTCCTGATTCATGATATACCTTAAAATTATAATCCGTCTTTTTCTGCTGTCCTCTTCGTCTTCCCCATTGCTCAATTTTTTCGATGTGACAGTAAACATCGTATTGTGCGCTGTTTTTCAGTTCTGCTGTCCAAATTGCCGAACGTTCGCCTTGTCCTGATTTAGTGAAGACTGCAGATCTTACATATTTTCCGAAAAAGCCTGAACGTAAAACGTTTTTCCATTCATTAGGAGGATTCCATGTACGCAACCTTGAATACTCATGCTCAGTGATTCGTTTGTCGTCCATCCATTGTTTTAAATAACTTTTATTCGAGACCTGCACATATTCAAAGCCCTTATCTTCGTTATCAACTACAAATTCATTCGCTGCTAAAATCCCGTCAAAGGCTTCACAAGCTTTTATATCATTAAAGAAATTGCCTTTTTTAGTCTCGTCAAATGAACTGAAATCATAAACTAAACTATTTGGAAGATTCTCTGAGATATGAGTAGATACATTCATTCTGCTTGGTTGCGAAGCGAATACAAATCCCACTTCGAGAGCTGAATTCGCCGGGACAAAAATTGTTTTTGTAAAAGGCGGTTTTTCTTCCTCCGGGTTTCTTGGGTTTCGTCTTCTGTTTTGATCATTTAATTCGATGCTGACCGAAACAATTCCATCTACCGATTCGGGGTTGGAGATTTTGTATCGAATTTGGTATTTAATGTGATCATCTTCTTTCACCTTGTAGGTTTGCAGATCTTTAATTAAAAAGCCTGGTAATTTGTTCGTTGTATACCAGTTTTTCACATCGGCTTGAATTGATTCGCCGTTGTTCGCGATAAGCAGACTATCAAAACTGGTAAAGCTAAATTTCCGATGAAGGTTTTCTTCGACATAACTTTTTAGCAGGGAATTAAACTTGTCTTCCCCGTATCTGGCTTTAAAAATAGAGAAGAGATGAATTCCCTTTACTCTGAAAATATCATTTAAGTAGATCTGTTCATCCTCGTCTTTGGATGCTTTAATACCCGATTTTGTGATGTCTGTTAATGATGCTTTCTTTAGTTCAAGATTAATGCGTTCTTCTTTACTGATTCCATCGAATTGCCACCGGTTTTGTGATTGAGAACCGGCATTTTTTTCTTTCAGATAAACACCCAAAGCAATATTCAGAGCCGGATATTCCTGCGAATACATTTGGGTAGAGTAGCCATAGTAGTTGGGGAAAGGAGAATAGGTATTTCTATCAACATTATCGAACTGATACCATTCTGTTGCTGGGGGCATAAAATTTGCGCGTACAAATCTTTTAAAAATGCGAGCCTGCAATTCTTCGTCCGAGACTTCTTCATTATCCCGCTTCATTCTTTTTTCGAATCGGTTCTTTCGTTTTTTAAAATCAGTTTCCTCCATCACAACTCCCTTTTCAGGATAAAAAATAATTTCGGGTTGCACGGCATCACTGCTTATCGACCAAATGTGTTTATCCAAAGCAAATTGAATAGGTACTTCGGCTAAAGCGAATCGTTTGAACGGATATTCCAGATCTATCTGGGTTTCGTACTCATTTTTTAATTCCCTGATTAGTGAAGGCAAACTATCCTGTATTACATCAAAATGCTTTAGGAAAAATTCATTTCCCCGAATACTGTAAATTGAATATTCAACGGAATCGACTTGTATGCTGTGTTTTAAATAATCACCAATCAGCAGACTGATTTTGGGTAAGGCCGATTCCGGATGAAATTCAAAGACTCCATCTTTAATTTTTGTTACTTCTCCCTGCGAAACGGGAATCAGCTGATTCGATGTTTGAACTTTAAGAATGTAATTTGTGAAATCGGGTGAATGCAGTACTGGATTATTGGAGGCATATCCAACTCCTGCAATTGGATACCATAAGGCATCGCTGGTGAGACATACAAAATTATCTTTCAGGTAAGAGAATCGCTTTCGAATGCGAAACATCTCTGCTGTAAAGTTGTCTTCTGTTAATTCAGGATTTAAATCTAAAAAATGAGTTCGTTCATCTATTGAACCACCGTAAGCAATATCTAATATGGTACTTTCATTTTTTAGCAAATATTGACCGGGAACAATTTTCAGCAGATGAGTTTGTCTTGTAAAATTCAGATTCTTACCATTCTGAAGAACAGTACTTATTTTCAAATCAGGATTTAAACTGAAAAGAAGGGTGTCTAAATCTGAACCGGAATGATTACAAACTTCAAGCCTGACTTTTACAGCTATTTCTTCACCAGTATGCGTGAGATCTATATTGCAGGAGGTAACTTCAGGTTTTGGAAATGTAAGGTATTTGTTATTCAGAGCAATCATTTCGTTTTTAAACTTTTGATTGTTGATGTTAATATCGATGTATTTCTTCGTTAATAATCCCCCGAACAGAAAACTGAATAAAGCCAAATAAATAGGCAGTGAAACCAATCTTTTTGATTGAGGCAAGCGATTTAATTTGGATATGGTGAAGAGGATAAAGCCGATTCCCAGGAAAAAATAAATTCCCCGGTGAATAGCTACTTCTTTTAAATTTCCAAATCCACCAATGGTCGAATTCATCATTGGCACCTGGTAGGCAATGTAATCGAACAGATGATAGGATTTGGTATTTAAGTAGAAGATACTTAGAGCAATGTATCCTAACAGAATGATGAAAGTAATGGCTTGGTTTTTTAAAATGATCATTAAAAAGAAAGCCAGACCGAGAATATAAACGAGTGTAGGTATTGATATTAAGAGTGGATAGTAAAATACTACCCATGCACTTTGTGAAGAATCCTTACTTAAAAAGGAGAATCCAATTCCCATTAATAAAATGATGAAATTGAGGATGACGAAAACGCTTATAATTCCAAGAGTTTTTCCCAGGATGTATTCACTGTTGGTCATCGATCGCGCATAGATAACTTCGACGGTATCGTTCTTACTGTCCTGTTTCAGGAATTCAGAGGCCAAAAATACGGCAACAATTGCCTGACCCAAATTTAGAATGATCAGATTGGCATAAGGAATTGATGCAGGGAGTGCCCGGTAAATCCAAGGTGCGCCACTATTTTCTACAAAGGCTGCAACATTAAAAATTCCAATAAACAAGACGGAGAGTCCGGCAAATATTCTAAAAAACCAGGATCGAAGAAGAGTTCTGGTTTCGTACTTGGCTACTGTTCGTATGGTGTTGAGAGAGATCATTTTTAAATTGCTAGATTAGTGCCGAAGACATTTCCATGAAATAAACATATGCATGTTCCAGATTTGGTTCCAGCTCAATTGCATTGGTAAATTGACTGCCGTCTCCAATTAATTGAACTTCCCATCCTTCTTGAGTTGGTATCGTTGAAACTACAGGATATTTGTCTTTTATCAGATCGTATTCATAGCCAGAAGTATTCACTTGCCAAACATGCCCGCGGGCTTTTTCAATAAGAGCTTCAGGTGTTCCTTTAAAAGCAACTTGTCCGTTGTTAAGTAAAGCCAGATTGTTACAAACACTGGAAATATCTCCAACAATGTGGGTTGATAAAATAATGATCACATCTTGCTGGCTCAGCTCCGATAATATATTCCTAAACCGGATTCTTTCTTCCGGATCAAGACCAGTTGTTGGTTCATCAACTACGATAATTTTTGGATCACCAATTAAGGTTTGGGCAATTCCCAATCGGCGTTTCATACCACCAGACAGTTTATTAGCATCACGTTCCCGAACATCAAATAAACCGACCTTGTCAAGCCATTCATCCACTTTATTTCTTCTTATGCTTTTGTTTTTTATTCCGGAAAGTGAGGCTGCATAATCCAAAAACTCCCATGTTTTCAGTTTCGAGAAAAAACGAAAGTCCTGTGGCAGATAGCCCAACATGCTTCTAATTTCTTTTCGGTTTTTTTCCAAATCAAATGAATCAATGGAAACAGAACCCATACTAGGTTTCATTAATGTTACCAAAATTCTCATTAAACTTGATTTCCCGGCACCATTCGGGCCAAGTAGTCCAAACATTCCAGTACCAATTTCAAGATTTACATTGTCCAGTGCTTTTTTTCCGTTTGGATAAATTTTACTTAGTTCCTGAATATTGATTTGCATTTGTTTGTTGGTTTCAAAGTAAGTTAGCTAGAATGAAATCAGAGAATATTGTCTACCTACCAAATTTACAATTTATGCTTAGTAATACTTGCTCATTAATTCGTTTTTCGATAAACTGGATAGTTTACCTGTTCTACACAAGGTATGAGACAAGAAATGTGAAGAATAGGTTACAGATTTTATCAAATCAATTCCTTATCTTTATTAAGATTAATAATAGATAAAAGGATGAGCAATGAGAGGTTTTTTTAAAAATGATCCATCAGATAAATTAGATTTTACACCATTGGAATTGGTACGGGAAATGGAGAAAAGGAATGATCTTTTAATGCTTGATGTGCGTGAGCACACGGAGATTCAAATTTGTCATTTGGAAAATGCGATGCATGTTCCCATGGGCCAGATTCCTAATAAACTAGATGACTTACCTAAGAATAAAGACCTAATCGTTTTTTGTCACATGGGTGTTCGTAGCAAGCAGGTGATGAATTATTTGCGAAAAAATGGATTCTCACGTGTGTATAATCTAAAAGGAGGCATCGATCGTTGGTCGGTTGAGGTTGATTCTAAGGTTCAGAGGTATCGATAGAGAGAAATAAAATCAGCCCCATTTTAATAAAAAATGGGGCTGATTTTATTTAATAAAAATGCTTTGTTTTAGCATGATAGGTTCTCCATTATCTGATATTCCTTCAATAGTTAATTCATATTCTCCCTTCACATCACTTGCAATAAATTCCAACTCAAAATTTTGATCTTTTTTTAGAGTAATATTTGGCTCCCAAAGTAAGTCGGTCCTGAAATCAGGAGTAAATGATTCATAAGAATCTGGTGTTTTAATTAAAGAATAACTTGAGGTAAATAAAGGTAGATAATATCGTTCTGTATTTATTGGCAATTGGTCTAACTTGCAATCTTTATCTTTGGAAATGACATGTATTATTCCATAGAAATGAGATTTTCCATAATAGTATTCATATGGCATTACTTCAATTTTATCAATTTCCGAGGGTCTTTTGTTTAGAATAATTCTGGGATCGGATATAATTAATCCATCATAAAGAACTAGTGGCGCAGGATTCATTACAGTCAATTGATCAGGACTATAAACATTGAAAAATGTTTTTTTCTTGTGGTAGCTTATTTTTACAGGCGCAATAAATTCATGAAAATACTCCTCTAAAGAGTCAAGAAGAATATAGTTGTCTATTTTTATAGAAGAGTAAGGCTTTCCAAAGAAATTACTCTTACTGCGGTACAAAATAGTATCTTTTGATTCGTGAAATGTTTCTTGATTATAAATATTTCTTACTCTCGAATTTTCATAAATATTTTTAAGAAAGTCTTTTTGTTCTGCAGTAAGATCAGTTTTATTCCAATGCGCAGGAGCAAAACCTTGTTCATTAAATTTCTCTTTTAATTCGATTGTGCAATCTTCAGTGGTTTTGTCAGTAAGCTGAATCGAAATATCATGTAAGCCTTTTTGTAAAGGAAGTTGAAAGAAAAATTCCCCATTTTCATTTGTTCTGAAAGTACTTATATCAGCATACTCACCAATTTTTGATAGGTATACATTTTGTTCCGCGATAGTCTTTTTTGTATTCCGATTTTTTATTTGACCTTCAAGAACATAAGCTTCCTCTTCTGGATATTGATTAGAATTAACAATATAGTTAGGTTCGGTTTTCATCCAAATAGATTGTAATTCGTTTTTTGAAATCCAATCTTGTTCTGGAATTTTTTTTAATTGTTCGAAATATCTGCTCATCGAAGCTCCAAAGTTGGAGTGTAAATTAAAGTAGTCGATTATATTCGACGATAATTGGAAAGGTTCTTTTAATTTAATGCTTGCAGAGAGAGAGACTATTTCAGAATCATTTGTGAAATCAGTAAGATCTAAATTAAGTTTTACTTTTTCATGTGATGTAGTAGTAATTGGAGGGTTCTCAAAAAACCTACCTTTATTATAGCTCGATAAATGAATGACTGCCTGGGCTAAAATTTCTCCATCTAAATTTTTAATGCAAACACCACAATTAGTCGAATTAATTTCCTTTTTGTGAATTCGAAACTCCCATTTGTTGTCTGTTAATTCAAATGTTTGGTCAAGAATATTGCCTTTACTCGAAAAGATTTGAAATTTAAGTCCTTTATCAGGAGCGGATGAATCATTGGTTGATGAAACTGAGAATCGGATGTATCGATCTAGATCTTCAACTGTAGAAGTAATCGTATATGGTTTCTCCTCATTCGAAATGCTTTTAGGCCGTAGAATGGTTCTTTCATTATCTTTCAGATCATAGAATTGCGTTAATCCTTTTGTGATTTTTAGGTTATCAATACTGTTATTTATGAGCTTGTAGTTATTAAACACGAAAATTGGTGTTACACTTGTCAGCTCTCTTGAGGTAGTGTTCATCCAATGTGTGTATGCATTAATCGCATAGTTTCCCGTTGATAGTTGATCTGTAATTAAAAAACCTCCATCTCCCATTCCATGATTTAAGATTACCTCTTCTTGAACAACAGCATAACCATTCTCGTCTATCAACTCTAGGTAGGCCACTTTACTTAGGTCGGATAAGTTTTGTGTAACAGAATTTAAACAATACAATTTAAACAAAACAGATTCTCCGGCAAGAAATACATTTTTTTGAATATGAATATGAATTTGTTCACATTCATGACTGGTGTTTTCGGCTTTGCCCGCAAAATTAATAGCTTGGGATGCTATTAAAATAAGAACTACATATATTGAGATTTTATTTTTCATAGCTTTAAAATTCGATGTTATATGAAATTGTAGGGATTACGTTTCCAAATACTGATAGTTTATATCCTACCACAAAAGAATCTTCCGATCTAAAATAAACCGAGTAGGCATTATTACGTGATGTAAGATTATACAAACCAAAAGTCCAGGAAGTGTGATAAGATTTGTTCTGTCTTAAATTCCCTTCGATCAATAAGGAAATATCAGTTCTAAAGTAATTTGGGAGACGATATTCATTTCGTTCTGAATAGTAAATAATTGGAATCCCCTGTAGTCTATATTTGGCAATTGGATAGGTCGCTGGTCGACCAGTATGATACACTAAATTGGTTGAAAATATAAATCGTCTGGAGAGTTTAAAGCTGAAAAAGGCTTTCATATTATGTGGTTTGTCATACGGAGCTCTATACCAATCACCATCATTCACTGCAAATTCGCCGATTTTATCTATTGATTTTAAATAACTTCTGGAATAAGTATAACTGATCATGGTGTTGAAACGGCCTTTGTTTTTTCGAAGAAATAGTTCTATTCCATAATTTTTTCCTTCGGCATTCAATACTTCATTTTCAGCGTATTTATTTAAAAATAATTGCGCTCCATCTTTGTAATCTTTTGAATTTTGAACCTTTTTGTAATAAGTTTCAACTGAAAATTCCATTGCGGAATTAAATATGTTTTTGTAAAACCCTAAAGAAACCTGATCACCAATTTGAGGTTTTAAATACTTATCGGAGAGTTTCCAAGTATCTGTTGGAGAAATAGAAGTGGTGTTCGATAAGAGATGAATGTACTGACGAGTCCTATTGTAACTTGCTTTTATTGATGTGCTTTGGTTTAATGCGTAATTAAGAGAAATACGATATTCAGGACCATGATATATATTATTCAAACCAGCAGACCTGGTTAGTGTGTCTAGAATATTATAACGACTTGTAATTCCATCTAAATATTTTAATTCTTCCCTTTTACCCATATTACCATATAAGGAATATCTAATTCCTACTTCTGCAGTAATACTCCCTATGAATTCGTGTTTAACACCAACGAATAACGCAGACTCAAGACCGTTTTCTTCTGGCAAATTATTTTTACTCACAACAGAACTTTCAGAATAAGGTTTCATGTCTCCCGGACTTATATTGTAATATTTCAATTCTGTTCCCATGTCTATATTTGTATATAGATCCTTCTCGTAATTGAGGAAAGACTTAAAACCACCTTCATTTACCCGATGCGTTAATTTAAAGGCATTATTAGCAATTTCAGTGGCACTCATGTCATAAGAGAAACTGGTGAAGTATCCACTGTTATTCATCTTTAGTTTTTCAGAAAAACGATGTCTCCAATTTAATGAGCTAACAAAGTTATTGAAGTGATATATAGTGTCGGAATGCAATTGGAATTCATCTTTACTATTATAGTAACTAAGCTCGAATTGATTGTTCGAGTTCGGTTTATAATTTATTTTTCCATGTAGGTCGTAAAAGTTCGCTTTTGAGTCCACTAATTCTTTTGAGTCTATTTTATCTACTATCCAGTCGGAATAAGTGAATCGGAAAGAATTCATTATTGAAAGTTTGTTTTTGAGTAATGGTAAATTCAAAAATGCTTTCGTTGTAACCGGACTAATTCCAACTTTACCGCTTATTTTGTCATCAATTTTATTATTCGAATGGATATCATAGGTTGAAGAGATTCGTCCACCAAATTGAACAGGAATACTTGATTTATATAAACTTGCATCTTGTATCATGTCATTGTTGAATGCAGAAAAGAATCCGAAAAAATGAGCCGGATAATAAATAGGAGCATTATCAATAAGTATTAGGTTTTGATCAGCAGAGCCTCCCCTAACATTGAAGCCAATTGCTCCTTCTCCAGCGCTTTCTACGCCTGGTAACATTGTTGTACTTTTTATGATATCCGGTTCTCCAAGGGCCGAAGGTAAAGATTCAATATCTTTTGCCTGAATATGTTCTAAACCCATTGACGTTCGCTTTACTTTGTCATCTTTTGCTAAGACACGGATTTCATTAATAGTTTGGGTTTCACTGATTAACTGAACATTAATTCGTCCATCACCTCTAAGATTAATTTTTCGGGAACTGGATTTTAGTCCCATAAACTTAAAGTGTAAGGTGTAAAAACCTGGGGGTAGATCTAATTCAAAATAACCATCCTTATCAGATGTCACTCCTTTTGTAAGATTAGGAAGAAATATCTCAACGCCTTTAAGAGGTTGGGAGCTCTCAAAATGGCTCACCTTACCAAATAATTTTACTTTTTTCTTGCCAAGGGCTGTTCCAATTTCATAAATTTTATACTCCTGTTCCTGCAAGTTTGAAATATCTTTATCTTCCTCAACGTATTCGACTTCTTTTAAGGTATTATCCACTTTTTCATTAAGACTAAATTCTTGCCTGATGTTTTCATATTTGGTAAGAACAATTAAATTGTCCTTTGTAAGGAACTTTATTTTTGTATCAGCGAAAATGTCTGTGAGAATATCTGTAATATTTTCATTTGAATAAGACTTTTTAAGTCGAATATTTTCAACCCAAGTTTTATCAAAAAATACTTTTATTTGATATTTCTTGTTCAGATCATTTGCGAATTCAACGAATGTCATTCCTTCATGACCAATACTAATTTCTTGCTCGCCTATCGCCAAACAAGGGAAAAGTATGAACAAACTATATATTAATAGGAGTGCTTTTTTCATTTTCCGTAATTTTATTGGTCAAATTTGATTAGTAGTGGTATTGCGTCTAATGGTTTGTGTCTATTTATCTTTAGCCGGTTAAGACGAAGGTATTGGTTCATTTCTTTCTTTTTGGAGGGGAAGAAATCGATGATGTCATTTTTGTTTTTTACGCTGTTCAACTTGCCTTCGTATAAACTATACATATTGGTGTCATCTATATAGTTGAAGTGTTTTGAACTACCCCTTGACTCAAGAATTCTTTGTTGAGTATATTTAACGATATAGGTTATTGTTGAACTTGAAAAAACCTGATAGTAGCTGGTTGGGGATAATTCTTTGTGAATTAAATCTCCTCTTTTAAAATGATAAATCTGGTCATTATCAAATACAGTAAATCCTTCTAAGAAACTTGGATTAACTACAATATTACATGTTGTGTTGTTCTCTGTTTGAATGGGAGTTATTATTTGATCTATAGAGATGTCATAGAAAAAAGTCAAATTAGTATAGGTTTGTCCTTTAAATACCATACTCCCGTTAAGCTCAAGTTTTTTCAAGAAAAATTGTTCAGCTTGTGCTACTGAGTAGGTGGGTATCCAAATCTTTCCATTTATAATATTTTCACTGTCAGTGGATAGTTTGGGTTGACCAAATGTATTGGAGAAAAATCCTACAAGTAGCAGAATAAGTGTCAGCAGATTTAGTAATTTAGATTTCATGATATATAGTTTTAAGGCCAAAATGAGGGTTTGTTTGGTGAATATTTAACATTGCAATCATAACAGAAATTGGGGCGGACAATGAATATAACAGCATTGTCATCAATCGTATAAGAGATTACATGATATTTGGTTTTATCAGGATATCCATCTTCCATTCTTATATGAATTTCATTACATTCAGAAGGAAATTCTTCAAATTCTAGATCAAAATCATCCTTTGAGAAAAATTGATGTTTTTTACTTACGCTTGAAGCTTCAAAATATCCAATAACAAGGGTTTTTGAATCAAAAGTACAGATGTTTCCATATGCATTGGTTGGAATTACTCCGTATAGTCCACTGTTTTCATCATTGGTTTGCTTTACTGTTTTCCAGAATTGATAGTTTTGAAAACTGATCGTGTAAAGAGAGAGTTGCAGTAAGTATTGGTAATTGAGTTTTACCTCAAATTCCGATACAATACCTGTTTCCAAATGTTGTATTATTTTATCGTATTGTTTTGTAGCGTCCAAAACAAAAATATTATCTGAATTTCGGGTTGGATAACAAATTTTTGAAGGATTATCAGTTTTAGGTTCGTAAAAAGGAGTATGCCATTCATAATTCTCTTTGTACTCCCAACGTAAATAATTATTTTCAGCCGTTGGGGCAGTGGCATCCAGATAGAATTTTACTGCTTTAAAAGTACTTGCATCGTTTCGTAATATTTGTCCCGTCTCACCATAAACAGTATCGATATTAATAGGAGGACTAATCATTTCTGGGATTGATTCAAATTTAGAACCATCTATTGTTGATATCTCAATCCAATAAGAGCGTCCAATCTCGCCTTTAAAATTTCCGGATAGAGTGTGATAAACGCCAGGTTGAATCTCAGTATAACTGTCAGAATTTCCTTGATCATCATATATCGTAATAATCGCATCTTCCTCAGGGGTAAGGCTGTCTGTCTTTGTTAAATCAACAGTTCTGAAAAGTCTTAGCTCGTATGGTCCTGATTGGTTCGTAACTTTTCCATCAACCACAAGAATTGTATTTTCTGATTTAATATCAGGAAAAAACTTTTCTGTACAGGAGCTCAGAATAAGAAGACTGACGAATGCTATGTATCGTATTTTTGATATCATTTAATTGTAAATTAGATTAATTTATGGCCAAAATGAAGGTTTGTTCGGTGAATATTTAACATTACAATCGTAACAATAATTCCGACGGACTATAAAAATATGTGCTTTATTTTCCCAATAGTCTTTAACAATGTGAAATATGCTTTCGTCAGGACGTCCTTCCTCTAATCTCATTGTTATATCTTCACAATCTGGTGGAAAATCTTGAAATTCCATTTGGAAATTTTGAGTTGTAAAGCTCGCAGACTTTGTATTTACACTTGAGGCTTCAAAATAGCCAAGAACAGGGTTTTTCGAATCACAAGCACAAACATTACCTTTTGCATTAGCAGGAATTACATTATATAAACCGCCATTCGTTTGAATAGTCTCCTTGATATTTTTCCAAAACGCATAACTTTCAAAATTTACAGAATACAAGGATAAGCTTATGAAATATTCATAATTTAATTTTACTTCACTTTCTCTTATGCTAGAAGTTGGAAGGTGAGTAAATTCTTTTATGCTTTGGCCTGATCCATCAAAAACGAAAACATTGTTTGAATGCATAAAAGGATAGCATACTTTTGAGGGATTTGTAGTTTTTGGTTCAAAATACGGATTTCTCCACTCCCAACTTTCTTGATATTCCCATCGCAGATAATTACTTTGATTGGTTGGGTCTTTTGCATCCATGAAGATTTTGGCTGCATTTATAGTACTTACATCTTCTAATAATATTTCACCTTCTTCACCGTATATTGATTTAATGATCACTTCGGGTTGAATTGTTTCCGGGCTGGATTCATATTGCTCCCCAGAAATTGTTTGAATTTCAATCCAATAAGTCCGACCTATTTGTCCCTGAAAACTGATGTCCTGAGTATTATAAATTCCAGGTAATGTCTCCCCAAAAACATCCGAATTTCCATGATCGTCATGAATTATTATTGTCGCTCCTCGTTCCGGACTTAACGTATCAGCTCGATCTAATTTGACGGTTCTAAATAGTCTAACCTCATAAGGACCCGGTTTGTTTGTTATCTTGCCATCAACAACCAAAATTGAATAGTTGGAGTCGATTTCCAGATAAAATTTCTCGGTACAAGCTGTAAGTGCACTGATGATAATAAAAAAGAATAATATCGATTTATTAAAATGGGACATATTGATTGTTTTTTGTTTATGGCCAAAATGAAGGTTTGTTAGCAGGATGAACAACATTACATTCGTAACATTCATTTCTGCGAACTGTATAAATTTTAGCTTCTTTTACAACTACCATTTTGAGAATATGAAATTTCGCTGGATCTGGTGGATACATTCTTACCTCGAAGGTTTCACATTCTTCGGGATATTTTGCAAATTTTAAAGTGAAATCTTTATCTGAAAAGAATTTTTGTAATCGAGAAACAGATGAAGCTTCAAAATATCCAATTACTTGACAGTTTTCATCACATGCATGTATATTCCCAGTTATATTGGCCTTCATTACGTTATAAAGAGCTCCTTCAGAAAAGCTTACCGATTTTATATTTTCCCAAAAACTGTAATTTTCTGGAGTTGTTGAAAAGACTGCCATATCAATTAAATAATTGTATAACAGCTTTACTTGATTGGTATATATGGTGGCAGTAGCTAGTTTCGAAATCGATTTTGAATTTAGCCCTGTAGCATCGTAGATATTAACGACTGGGAAATTGGTTATTGGGAAACAAATTTCACTTGGGTTTTCAGTAAATTTCTCATTGTTTAAATATTCCGGAGATCTCCATTCATAACTTTCTCTATATTCCCATCTAATGAAATTTGCATCCCGACTATTAGCTTTAGCATCAAAGTAGAAATTTACAACCTTTTGTTTTTCTGTGGCACTAATAATTTTCACTTCTTCTTTTCCATAGATATTTTCAATATCATAAGGTGGAGGCATTTTTTCAGGAGCTGATTCATATTTTTCCCCTGTTTGGGTTTCAATTTCGATCCAATATGTTTGCCCAACGGTCCCTCTGATTATGTTGTAATCAGTGCGATATATGCCTGGTCTAGCTTCCTCGAAGAGTTCACTGTTTCCTAAATCATCGTTTAAAACAATTGTTGCACCAGTTTCTGGTTTTAAGGTATCGACGCCTAAGAGATTAACGGTTCTAAATAAACGAACTTCGTACGGACCTGGTTGATTAGTGATTCTCCCATCAACAACCAAAATTGAAACATCAGAGTCAATTTCTGGGTAGAATTTTTCGGTACAAGATGTGTGCAGTAGTAGTAGAGCTACCGTCCAACATGATAGGGATTTTACAAGGGGCATAAATATTTGGGTTAGTGGTTTGTTAAAGTTTGTTTTAAAAGTACTAAAATAATCTATAGTTAAGTAATTATTGATGAGTATTATATCACATAATACAAATGTTTTGTATTAGGCAATATGAAGAGCTTTTTACATATAAAATTGTTGATTTTAAAAGATGTAATTAATGTTACTTGTTGTGTAAAGATGGATTGTTATTGATTTTTAGTTAAAATTTTTATCTATACAAATAGATCATATTACCTCAAACCCAACTTTCCCATATTTCATTCCATTAATCTGAATTTCAATTTCATGTCGTCCCACATAGTGTTTTCTCGTTGTAATTGTTTTAAAAGAGATTTTCATTTGAAACTGAGACATCCATTGGCAGGAATTTGTTTTTTAAGTTTAAAACCTTTTGGCGCTCGTAATATTATAAACTAGTTACAATACACACTATTGTGAATTCGGCAAAATCAAAGAAAGGCTGGACACGAGTACCCAACCTTTCAGGGTTTTAGGTTGTGTTTTCTTTTATTGGATGGATTTAACTGTAATTACAGAGTAGTCAATGTTCAAAACTTTCACAAATGAATCTTTAGGAATTATTTCGCCAAACTGGGATTTGGCTTTCCAAGTGGATCCGGAAAGAACTATTCTGCCCTTATTTTTGCGCTCGTTAATTTCTTCCATAACAATGGTTTCCTTACCAATCAAATTTTTGTAATCCTTAACGGGATTGTATTTCTTACTAACGGAGTTCTTTTTAATATATGGTTTAATAATTAGCAAGCTCAGTGCAGCGCATCCTATAAATACAAGTAATTGCCCTGGGATAAGAAAACCTGAATAGCCAACGATTCCAGTTATTAGTGAAGCTATTCCAAAACAGACAGATACAAATGTAGAAATGAAGATCTCAATAACAAAAAGACCTACTGCCAGTAATAACCAAATATGCCAAAGTTCTAATTCCATTTTGTTTTTTGTTAATCTAATGGGGAAATTATGTTATTAATATATTAAAGACAAGTGTCAAATGTGCCAAGTTTGATGAGTTCATAGGATGGTTAATCTAAAGTTGCGCGTAACGTATTGATTTAGAGCATGTAGCAGTATGCTGTATGATGAGTGTGTATGTTTTATATTTATGTGTTATTGAAAATGATTCTAAATAATTTTAATAAAATAAACTTTTTAATTAGGTTTGCGCTCTCATTAAAGACTTATAGGTCTTATATAGTTACTCAAGTCAAAAATCATGAATCCATATATTACAACAGAACACGAAACAATTCGGAAAAAAGTAAAAGAATTTGCTGAAAATGAGGTGAGGTCTTTGGCATTTGAATTGGATGAAGAAGAAAAATTTAGTTCTCATCTTACTCAAAGAATGGGTGAGTTAGGATTGTTTGGTCTTTATTTACCCGAGCAGTATGGCGGACAAGCAAAAGATTATCTTTCCTTATTAATTGCAATTGAGGAGATTGCAAAGGTTGATGCTTCACAGGCATCTACATTGGCCGCCCATAATTCTTTAGGAATTGGCCCAATTTATTATTTTGGTACCGAAGACCAAAAACATAAATATCTTCCAAAATTGACAAGCGGTGAAAATGTTTGGGCGTTTGGTTTAACGGAAGACAATGCGGGTTCGGATTCTCGAGGAACAGTGACAAATGGTATTTTAGATGGCGCAGATTGGAATATTAATGGAAACAAGAAGTTTATTTCAAATGCATCTTCCGATTTATCTTTGGGAGTCACTTTACAGGTTGTAACGGCCAATGATAATGGAAAAAAGGAATTATCTGCTATATTAGTAGAACGAAGTACAGATGGATTTAAGGCGGAGCCATTAAAAGGGAAAATGATGTGGCGAGCTTCCGATACTTCAGACTTGACTTTTGAGAACTGTAAAGTTCCGAAAGAAAATTTGTTAGGGAATTTGGGGGATGGTGCAAAAATAATGCTTCAAACTTTGGATTATTGTCGATTAACAATTGCAGCGATGGGACTTGGCTTGGCGCAGGGAGCATATGAAATAGCTTTATCTTACGCAAAAAAAAGAGAGCAATTTGGTAAACCGATTTCAAAATTTCAGGCAATTGCTTTTAAATTAGCCGATATGGCGACAAAAATAGAAGCTGCCCGTCACTTGTTATATCATGCGTGTTGG
>JAQBBZ010000132.1:0-6622 GCA_032125735.1 Labilibaculum sp. | reverse complement strand
TTAGCCATAGAAACGGGTTGTCCTCCTGAACTGTTACAGGTAACTGTAACAATAATCATCGGGATTTGTTCCTTAGGATATGTTGATAGAACAGATTCTAGTTTAATTAAGTCAATATTCCCCTTAAAAGGATGATCAATTACCGTGTCGAAAGCTTCATCAATTGTGCAATCAACAGCTTTAGCTTTTCGGAATTCAATATGTCCTTTTGTTGTATCGAAATGTGAATTTCCTGGAACGATATTGCCTTCTTTAACGAGTACCGAGAATAATACATTTTCAGCCGCACGACCTTGATGCGTTGGAAGAAAATGATCAAATCCTAAGATATCTTTTATGGCAGCTTTCATGTTGTAGTAAGAACGTGCACCAGCATAACTCTCATCTCCCAACATCATTGCCGACCATTGTTTGTCACTCATTGCTCCAGTACCCGAATCGGTAAGTAAATCAATAAATACTTGATCGCTTTTTAAGTTGAAAAGGTTGTAGTTTGCTTCTTTAAGCCATATTTCTCTTTCTTTACGAGTACTTCTTTTGATGGTTTCAACCATCTTGATTTTATATGATTCTGCGAATGGTAATTTCATAAGGTTTCTTTGTTTTTTTTGGATTTATAGTATATAACCGTTTAATTATCTATAGGATATAATTATCCCATATCAATTATGTGCTTTTTTTAAATGTATACGTGAAAATTTGGGCCAAGATGCCTCCAGATAAGTTTAGAAGTGAAACTCGTCTCGGTTCTTAATGTTAAGGTAGACTTTGTGTGTCAGTTTGGGAAGTTGATGCTTCGTTTCCATAGTTTCGGATTTTCTACTAGTTTGTAAAACTAGAATAAATTTTGCTGAATAAAAAGAAGAATAGGATATTTCATGCAAACGTTTGTTTTCAAAATCAGTTTTAATAGCTTGAAAAAACTTACATTTTTTAACCTAATTGACCGGGATTATACTTTTTATAAAGAAATAATTTCAACAAATTTGCATATGCCATATTTAAGTCGGCATTTTTCTTATTCAATAAGATTTTCCATTAGCCTATTTAATTATTTTTAGAAGTAAAGATCATTGCCCTATGATTCGGATTTTGTATGTTTTGTTGATTATCCTTCTGCCATTAATTTCATTTTCTCAACGAACTGTTAAGAAAGATTATGTTTATCCTGAAAATATAAAGTTAAAGAAATCGGCTTATCAACTGAAGCAAAATAAGGCTGATTCGATTAAGTATTATGCCAACGATAAGAAATTTAACTTACTTCATGATCCTTTGAGCCATTTGGATAATGTAGGGTTTCGATTCATAGTTCGTGAGTTGGATCTGAATAATGTGAAAAAGAGATATCAGACTGATTCTGTACAAGACGCCGTTAATACTTTACTGCAATACGTTAAAAATGATAGTATTCGTAATATGGTATACTACCTGAAGGAATACATTGAAACACGTAAGACTGAGGAAGCACTTCGAAAGGTGAAGAAGAAAATGGAGTTGGAGAAGATATTGAGTTATCAGCCAGATGTATCCAAGCCTGAAGAGCTAGATACCGATGATGCATGGAAAACTCATGCTTTGGAGGAATTATTTAGTTACGTGGAAAATGATCCGGTTCATCAATGGATTCGTGAAATAAGTAGAGACTCGGTTCTTTTAGGTGTGAAGAATTACCAAAACGATTCCATTAAATTCTGGATAAATAATGGGAAACAGGATTTTAAGCGATTTTGGTTGAAGAAAAACAAAAGAGATTCTATCGGAATTTGGGTTCAGAATACAGATGATCGATCTGTTCGTATTCTTGTTGATGATGATGTGTACCAGCAATCTGTTCAAAAATCAAAAATGAGGGGGACCAGTGTAAAACTGGTTGAGAAAATTTCAAGCGATCAATATAAATTAGCAAAACTTGGTAAGTATAAGCGGTATTCTCGAAAATGGAATGTAGGTGCTATAATTGGACTGTCATTTAATCAAGGTCATGTGAGTGATAGTTGGTCCAGAGGTGGTGAAAGCTCCATTGCAACCACATCTATGCTTAGTGCTTTTGCGAATTATAATTATAATAATCATACCTGGGATAATAAAATAGACCTTAAATATGGTCTTTTGAAGTCTGGTGATAATGGCTTTAGGAAAAATGAGGATCGTATTGAATTGGAAACTAAATATGGACAAAAAGCAGTAAGGAAATGGTATTATTCGGCACTGTTTAATTTGAAAACTCAGGCTGTAAAAGGCTATGTTTACACGAATAATACGGAACGGAAATTGAAATCAGATTTTTTTGCTCCCGCTTATATTATTGCTTCTGTGGGTATGGATTACAAGCCTAATAAAGATTTATCGATTTTATTATCACCAATTGCAGCTAAGTATACAATTGTTCGCGATACAAGTTTAATTGATCAAACTGCTTTTGGTCTTGCCAAAGATGAGAAAGTGAAAAAAGAGATTGGATCCTATGTTAATGTGTATCACAAACTAAAATTTTGGGGAGATTTGAGTTTAGAAAATAAACTGACTCTATATTCCAATTATTCCATGAAACCAAAAAATGTGGATATTAACTGGGAGTTGATTTTTGTAATGCCTATTAATCAATACTTGTCTACAAAATTATCAACTTATTTAATCTCAGATGATGATACAGGTTCAAAAGTTCAGTTTAAAGAGAATCTTGAGGTAGGAGTTATGTATCGATTTTAGGTGTGAAATACTGATGATTGATTTCAAATGTTTAATTAAAAGATGTTTTAAAACCTTTTTTAGCTTTGATTAAAAAACACTAATTTTCTCAAATAAAATTAAAACAGAAATCTATGAGTTTAAAGTACAAAGTGCCTGGTGTTGGCACCATTGAAATTGACACTTTAATTGTTGATTCTAACGGAACTCTAACAGTAAGGGGAGAAATTGTTTCAGGAGTGATTGAAAGAATACAACAAATGCAATCGTTCGGAGTGAATGTTGTAATGATCTCATCCGACCAAAGAGGGAATTCTCGTGAATTGGCCGATTTCTGTGGTATCACTTACTATGAAGCAAATAACTCCAGAGAAAAAGAGGATATTTTGCTTTCGTTAGGAAGTAGAAAAGTTGCTTCAATTGGTAATGCTCGTATTGATATTGGATTGTTTGTGCAGTCGGTTGTATCTATTGCAACATTACAGGGCGAGGGTATTCATAAAGATATTATTGATCATGTGGATGTAATAGTTCATTCAATTAATGATGCATTGGATTTTTTCCTTGATGAAAATACATTCATAGCTACAATGAAACGTTAATTGTTTTTTTATGAAATATCTAAAATCTCCTTTTTGGAGATTTTTTTTTTGCTTTGCTGTAAATAAAGATTACTTTTTGAGGATATTAAATCATGGAAATGTTTTTACTGATTATATCAATTTTGGCAATAGTTTTTGGGATCTATTGGTATTTTATTCATATCCCTAATTATACGGGATATATTTCGGATGAAGGAGAGAAGTTAAAGAAATATAGCAAACCGGAAGCTCTCTTGGCTTTAACTCAACAACCGAAAGAAGATATTTGGATAATAGATACCCGGGAGGAAGAATACTTTCTATTGGGACACATTCCTACTGCAATCAATTATCCTTATGATGAAATTGAAAATCTGTATTCAAAAATACCATTAGGCACCAAATTGATTCTTTATTGTGATCTAACATTAAAATCTCAAAATGTAATTATTTTTTTAGAGCAAAAAGGTCATACTCAAATGTTGAATTGGGGCAAATACAAACGGTGGACTTATTCCGAAGTTGTTGAAGAGAGCATAACTTTTTAAAGCATTTTTTTATAGATCAAAAGGTTTTCATCATCGAAAACACAAAAGATTATTTTACGAATTGATTTTAGATGTTTTACTTCTTTTTGTATTGTTCTTATTGCTATTTCCGCAGCATCCTTTTTAGGAAAACCATAAACACCTGTGCTGATATTTGGAAATGCAATGCTCTCAAGTTTTAGATTCTCGGCCAGTCTAATACAATTTTCGTAGCAATTTTGTAGTAATTGCTTTTCATTGTAATTTCCTCCTTTCCAAATTGGACCAACCGTATGAATAACATGTTTAGCCTTAAGTTGGTAGGCTTTGGTTATTTTTGCTTCACCCGTAGAACAGCCGTTTAATTTTCGACATTCTTGTAACAGCTCAGGGCCAGCAGCTCTATGAATGGCTCCATCAACGCCACCACCTCCTAAAAGACTCTCGTTTGCTGCATTTACTATGGCATCAACTTCCAGTTTCGTTATATCAGTTTTTTCTATTGAAATTTCCATATTGGTTGATATTATTTAGTTTAAATAATTGTTCTGTAGAGCAAAATTGCTCTTGAAGTAGTTTCAATTTCTGTTTTCCAGGATTAGATTAAAATTAATAATTCAAATTCATTATAAAAAATGCCTACGGAATCGATTGCAAACTATTGATTTTGAAATTGTTTGTTCGAGTTTGGAAAAATATTTTTACTTTAGCCGAGCTAGCCAAGCAAATTGATTGAAATATATTAAATTGACAATTATGAAAAGAGTATTAGTTGCAACCGGAGGTGGTGATTGTCCTGGGTTGAATGCTGTGATTCGCGCTATTGTGAAACGTGCAGCACAAGAAAAAGATTGGGAAGTAGTAGGAAGTATTCAGTCTTTCGATGGAATATTAAAAGAACCAACGGAAATAAAAATATTAGATGATGCTGCCGTAAAAGGTATCCACTACCAAGGTGGAACAATTATTGGAACTACCACAAAAGGTGGTCCATTTGCTTGGCCTGTAAAAAACAAAGATGGTTCTTGGGGGTCTGCAGATCGTTCAGATGAAATGATTCGCAAATTACAATACCTTGGAATCGATGCTGTAATCAGTATTGGTGGTGATGGTTCTCAGAAAATTTCTCAGTCCCTTTACGAAAAAGGATTAAACATTATTGGGGTACCTAAAACCATTGATAATGACCTTTCTGCAACAGATTTTACTTTTGGTTATCAAACAGCAGTGCAAATCTGTACTGAAGCTGTTGATAAGTTAAAAACTACTGCTGCATCTCATAACCGAGTTTTTATTTTGGAAGCTATGGGACGTGATGCGGGATGGATTGCTTTAAGTGCAGCTATTGCAGGTGGAGCTGAAGCTTGTTTGATTCCAGAGATTCCTTATGATGTTAAAAAAATTAAGGAAAAATTAGATACTCGATTCCTAAAAGGAAAAGGTTTTGGTATTATCGTTGTTGCTGAAGGTGCTATGCCTGTAGGTGGTGTTGCTATGGCTGCACAAAGTACTGAAGTTGGAAATCCTAACTTGAAATTAAGTGGCGCTGCCGATCGTTTGTTAATTGAATTGAAAGAAGCTGGTGTTGAAGCTGATATTCGTACAACAGTATTGGGTCACTTGCAACGTGGTGGTATTCCTTTGGCTTACGATCGTGTTTTGGCAACTCAATTTGGTGTTAAGGCATTCGAGATGGTATTAGAAGGAAAATTCGGTCAAATGGTGGCTTATCGTCATCCTGAGGTTGTTGGTGTTCCTCTTCTGGAAGCTATCGGCAAACAAAACCTTGTTGATCCAAAAGCTAACTTGGTTAAAACAGCAAAAGGTGTTGGTATCGCATTTGGAGACTAATTATTTTGCTAAGATATATAATCGCCGGAATCCATTAAGGATCCCGGTTTTTTTATGCCATTTTAGTTTTGACTTATTCAAAAAAGCGATGCTTCCATTCAGTTTTAGGAATCATGCATTTGTCTTTTTTGCCAAACCAATTGTATCTGTTTTTTGAAATCAGATTGTAGATCCAATCAGTAATTGATTTGGGAAAGTATTTGAAGTAATACATGGCTTTCCATGGATATATCAAGTGTTTTGTTAGTTCGAATGCTGCGGTGCTTTTTGTGTAAACCTGTTTGTTTTCAATGAAGATAATGGTGTTTAAATCTGGAGCCGGAACCTGAAGTCTGGCTAGTAGTTTTTTTGCAAAATCAGACTGTAGTGATGCAAAATGAAGGTTTTCTTTTCTGTTATAGGCAAGTAGAAATCGAACGGAAGTAGTGCATAAATTACAAACCCCATCGAAAAGTACGATAGGGTTTGAATTATTTTGATATGATTTGCTGTGTTGCATATGAATTTTTCTAAAACAGATTGCATGACAAATTATTCACCCCTCTAATAGATAAAATTAAAAATAAAACCGACACAAAGAATTCCTGCCGCCACTATTCCCACAAATGCCAATATCAAAGGCATTTTTAATACCTTTTTCAGGATAATAATTTCGGGTAAGGACAAACCGATTACCGACATCATAAAAGCAAGTGCAGTTCCCAGCGAAGCTCCTTTTTCGATTAAAACGCTCACTATTGGAATAATACCTGCCGCATTTGAATACATCGGAATCCCAATAAGGATGGATAAAGGAACTGAATACCATACTGATTTTCCCATTAGTTTAGCCATGAAATCTTCGGGAACATAGCCATGAGCAGCAGCACCAATGGCTACACCAATAACAATATACAACCAAATTTTGCCAACAATTTCTTTAACTGTATCCCAACCAACTTTAATTCGATGCGAAAAGGTCATTTTGGTTTC
>JAQBBZ010000131.1:0-2621 GCA_032125735.1 Labilibaculum sp. | reverse complement strand
CCAGTTATTGAATTTGGTGATCAGGAGAATTTCGACCGAACGAATTGGAAGGTAATCGACTTTAGCTCGGAGCAAGATGGTGAAATTGCTAATTATATATTAGATGGCGATGGAGAAACCTTCTGGCATTCCCGATGGTCTCAGAATGAAACTTCTTATCCACATCATTTGACTATCGATATGACTGATATGCTTGAAGTATCCGGTTTCTCCTTTTTACAGCGAGATGGCATGCGAAAGGTAAAAGATATTGAAATATTGGTAAGTCAGGATAATACACAATGGGAAAGTATGGGTAATTTCCAGTTGAAAGAAATCAATACCCTTCATCATATTAAGCTTAATAAGAAAACAAGTTTTCGTTATTTTAAGATCATTGCGAATTCAGCTTTCGATGGTCAGAAATATGCGGCAATGGCAGAGATCATGTGTTTTTGATTGTGGCCCAAGCTTATGATTTCATTTCGATTAAACTATTATAGTTTCATTTTTTAGTTGAGAATAAAAGTGGGTGAAAGATCTGCATAGATTTTTAATACAACACTTATGAAGATATGTGTTAAAAAATATGTTAGTTGGTAATTAGAGAAGATGAAAAGCAAAGAAAAGCTTTGGGCTCCCCGATTGATGTATATGCCTATTCTTGCCGTTAACAACGGATAAAAATACTGATATCATACAGAACAAAGGCTATTAGTTAGTGGTAGTAAAATGAGAAAGGTGTCTTACTGGTGTTTTAAACATCGTAAGGCACCTTTTTACATGATCAAAAGTTTCGCTTCCCTTTAACTGTTTGCGGTACTGGGCAGGTGATTCTCACTAAATACTCAATACGAATCAGTATTCCTTCGCGTTTCTTCGTGAACAGCTTTGTGTCAGGCTGGTCATGCTCTGACTATAAACAAGCCGGCTATGTCAGGGTATGACTTGGTTATAAATCTAAAAGAACTATTTTATAAGATGAGTTTTGATGTTAATTTGGTATTAGTGCTTAACTCTTTTTAGAATAGAGCTTCAAGCTATCCTCAATACCATTTTATACCAAATGGACTTTATACTTGGCTATAAAGCTAAATGGTAGTATGCCGGTAAATATCTACGCTCAAATCATAATAGCGATTTTTAGGGAGTGATGAATCAGTAATTTTAAATGCGAATCGGTAGAGATAGCACAAAAAACAATCTTTTTCATTATTTTTTTTGTTCAATTAAAAAAAATGCTACATTTGATAGGCGTCTTGCAAAAAATCAAACTAAGTGAGTTGTGTTAAGGCAGATGATGATTGCAGGCAAGAGTCTTTTGATCAATACCAATAGGAGTAATTTGTAAGAAAAAGATTTTTTGATCAATAAGCGTAGACTTACAATAGGAAAAATGGCTTTTTTGCCCAATAAACATATAGGTAAAGCCTGAAAAATTAGTTTTTCACTCAATGTCAGAATGACAAAGCCTGAAAAATTATTTTTTTACTCAATGTCAGAATGACAAAGCTTGAAAAATTGTTTTTTTACTCAATGTCAGAATGACAAAGCCTGAAAAATTGTTTTTTCACTCAATGTCAGAATGACAAAGCAAAAAATGAGAGTTTGAATAATCAATAAATTACTAAATTTAAATTACGATCGATGGTATTAATTAAGAAAATTAAAATGACCAGTCGCAATGGCGACCTTAGTGCATTATTAAGTCTTATTCTGAAAGCATTTGCGAAAAATGATTGGAGTTTGGACATTTATTTAGCGCCTATAATTGCAAAAATCAGTGCTGCTAACACCGCACTAACTGAGGCATTGAGGCGATTGACAGTTTATTCTCAGATGGCAGAGAAAGACGATGTGCGCGATATGGCAATTAAAGCCCTGTTTAAGTTGGTAGAAGGCTATGTTTACATTCCAATTGCTAGGATACAAGCGGCTGCCTTGGTCGTAGAAAATGTATTGAATCAGTATGGTTTGGGTATACAGAATGAGGATTATTCAGCGGAATCAGCAGATATAGAATCCTTACTAAACGATTTAAGCAAGCCCGATGTAGTAGCCGCAATAGCCAAATTGCAAGGCGTGCCAGAAACAATTGCCACTTTAACTGCCGCCCAAAAAGATTTTGAAAACCTGGCCTTGCAGCAGGCCGAAGGCGAAAGCGTGAAGAAGGATTTGGCTTCGGCCAGTCAATTGAAGAAAGAGATTATCACAGAGATTAATGATAAGCTGATGGGCTACATGAATACCATGGCAAAGGTAAATCCTGCCATCTACGAAGCTACCGCCAAAACCATTGCCGAGTTAATCGATAAAAGCAACGAATTGGTAAAGCGTCGTCACAAAACAAACGTGGCAGACAGCGAATTGGTGTAAAAACCACCTGTTAAGGGTTTCACAAGATGTGAAGCCCTTTGTTTTGTTTTGAGGAACAGCACAAAGCAGATAGAAAAAACGCTCTCCTTTTGGCTTCTTTTCCAAAACTAGGAGAGTTTTTTTTGTGCAATTATTCGGAAGGCTGCAAGTTGGCAGGTTTGACAGCTTGAATCTTTGTTTCGATTTATTACTTGATACCAAATTGACTATAGTTTGAGCTATAAAGCTAAATGGTATAAGCTCGCGAATCTGTTTTAGGTTTGAAT
>JAQBBZ010000130.1:0-7741 GCA_032125735.1 Labilibaculum sp. | reverse complement strand
CAATAAATCTTTTGGTTCCATAATAAGTGTGCTTTTAATATGAGACTAACGTAAAGTTATTTCCAATTTTTTTCTTGAGCTAGAAAAGGGCTCCGAAAAAATCAGAATAACTTTACTTACACACTTTATGGGATACTGCTTTGAATATTAAATTGTCTAATTTATCTCTTACTAAAGATTCAGGAACTACTCCAACTAATTTATCTGCAATTTCGGATTACTTAATAAAAAATATAGTCGGAATACTTCCAATTTTGCACTCGTTTCTCAAATCTAGGAATTTATGCACATCCTCTTTTAAAATCTTTATTCTGCCTTGATACTCTTCTGCTAATTTTTCTAGTGTTGGCATCAATGCCTGACAAGGAATGACATGTATCAGCATAAAAATCCAACATTATCACTTTATCCTCTTTAATTAAGTTCTCTAACTCCTTAGCATTTTCTATTGTTCTCATAATTATATTTTTTAATCTTATTCGTAAATAATAGATGGGGATAGTTTAGGCTTATCTGCTTGGTGAAAATCCCCAAAGACTTGGAAAACTATTGCTTTCTATGTATTTTCTCTAAAATAAATTCCCATTTATAAGCGCAACGAAGTATCAACTGTCCGTTGTGTACAAAAGATCAAATTCAAACATTATTGGAATAAGCTGGGGAAAATGTAGATATTTTGCAATTAAAAATCATTACCGATGCTTAGATCTACTCTTCAAAACTGGAAATATTCTATTGAAAAATAAGTAACTTCCTACAAAATTATAAAAACCTTAAAACCCATGACAAAGTATTTCATTTCAATCCTCTTACTCTCAGGATTGTTCGCCTGTGAGCGTACCAATCAGCTCACAATTACTAAAAACGGCAAATCGGCTTACGAAATTATTCTCCCTGAAAATGCCGACAAAACAGTAAATAAAGCAGCCGAAGAACTGCAACGCTATCTAAAAAAAACATCATCTGTTGAACTGATAATTGCAGACAAATCCAATTCCGATCCTAACAAAAAAAAGATCATTTTAGGAGGGAAATCAAAGGAAATAGACTCACCACATACAATAATCATAAAAAACGAAGGAGATAGTCTTATAATTACCGGAGGAAACTCGAAGAGTGTTTTGTACGCCGTGTATGAGTTTCTAGAAAAATATGCAGATTGCAAATGGTATTCACCTACAGTTGAAAAAGTTCCAATTCATAATGAAATATCACTACCTACTCCACTAAACTATTCATATACTCCTGAAATTACAATTCGCACCATGCACTCCCGATTGTTCTACGATAATCACGATTTCGCAGATAAGTTAAGAGTAACTCACGAAGCTTTTCCTGATTACGTACCAACTGCCCGGGTTCATACATTTCACTGCTTTGTTCCCGAAAAGGAATATTACAAAAATCATCCTGAATATTTTGCATTACGGGGCAATAAACGACTTCCTACTCAATTATGCTTAACAAACAAGGACGTGCTTCAAATTGTTACCGATTCTGTTCAAGCCTTCTTTAACAGATATCCTAATGCAAACGTAATCTCAGTAAGTCAGAATGACAACACCCAACACTGCCAGTGCACAGCCTGTTCGGAAATTGATAAGGAAGAAGGCTCACCAAGCGGTTCAATGATTCGCTTCGTTAATGCTGTTGCTACTCAGTTTCCCTGTAAAGTAATATCAACACTTGCCTACCAGTACACCCGTAAACCACCGGTAACAAAACCTCTCAATAATGTATTAATTACACTTTGCTCGATAGAATGCGATCGTAGTTCTGCTATTGAGGAAAGTTGCTCCGACTTTGCCGAAGATTTAATGGGTTGGAAGGATAAAACAGAGAACATTCGAATTTGGGACTACACAACACAATTCACCAATTTTCTGGCACCGTTTCCAAACATCCATACCCTTCAGCCAAACATTCAGTTCTTTAGAGACAACAATGCCAAATGGGTTTTCGAACAACACAGCAACCATCCCAGTGAGCTATTTGAATTGCGCTCCTATCTAACAGCAAAATTGTTATGGAATCCTGATTTGGATCAGGAAGAAATCATTAACGAATTTGTGACTGGCTACTACGAAGAAGCAGGCCGTTTTGTGAAAAATTATATCGATTTGATTCATGAGGAGATCAAAAAAGATTCTGATTATTTCCTTTTCCTTTACGGAGATCCGGCACAGGCATTTGCTTCTTTTTTAAGTCCTCCTCTTTTAAATCAATACAATACTATTTTTAATGATGCTGAAAACGCTGTCGCTAACAAAACTGAAGTTTTAGATAGAATAAAAGCAGCTCGTTTAAGTACTGATTACGCAATGCTCGAAATGGCAAGAAATGGGATGTCTCTCGATTTTCAGTTGCTGAATAATGGTGCTGTTTCTCCCGATGTAAGCATACGCTTAGCACGATTTAAGGAAACCTGTAAAAAAGAAAACATCACACTAATGAACGAGATGGGATACAGTGTTGAAGAGTATCTTGCCTTTTATGACAAGACATTAAAAAGAGCAGCCATACCAAATGTGGCAAAGGAGAAAAAGGTCACTCTCCTCACAAAACCTAAAAAGTATGCCGATGAAAATCCACAAGCACTAACCGACTCTGCATTGGGGGGAAGTAACTTTTATGCCAACTGGCTCGGATTCGAAGGTAACAATTTAGAAGCAATTATCGATTTAGGCGAAGAAACAGAAATTAGAAGCATATCAACAGGATTTTTGCAAGTAACCAACCATATTGTTTTCTTTCCTGAGTATGTGATTTATTCTTATTCCAACGATTCCAAATCATTTGAAATCATCAATAAAGTAGCTTGCTCAAATCCTCTTTCAAAAGAAAGTAAGAAGAATGATATTGAATACTTCTCGAGTACTTTTCAGCCAGTAAAAGCACGATACATTAAAATTAAAGCAAAAAATATTGAAAATGCACCGGTGTGGCACAATGCGGCAGGTTTACCTTCATGGATTTTTGCTGATGAGATAATTATTAATTAAGCTAAGCATATAAATGATCAGTCCTAAATAAGCGTTACAGATTATTTAGGACTAGTCAAAATTTTAATCCCCATAAATTTGGTTTGATCGATTTTTCTCTCTTATTTCCCTTTCTGCATAAAATCGTTAAATGCATTGTAAGTTCCTCCGCTTCTCAGAGCTTCCTCTTGTTTTTGCATCTGAATCTGCTGTGCGATCCAGTTTTTACCCATTTCCTTCAATTGGATATGGGCATGCGCAAAGAACATCTTGTATGAGGTACAAAAACGTGGTATGCCATTATCCATAGGATCCTTAATTCTATCCTTTGTGCAACCACCGTAGCAATGTTTCAAATAACTGCATCGTCTACATTTTTGAGGCAAATTAGCTTTGATACAGCCAAACTGATGCTGCTTTTTCGAATTCAGCATGTTGATGATTTTCCCTTCCCGAATATTGCCTAGCTTCCATTTAGGATCGACAAAAAAGTCGCAGGAGTAAACATCCCCATTGTGCTCTACAACGGTATAAACGCCACACTCCTTCTGAAGCGTACATTCAGGTGCCGGAATTCCTACATAGGTATGGAAAATAGAATCGAAATGACGTACCGAAGTCGTAGGAATTCCATTTTGGAAATCATTTATCCAAAGGTCCCATAATTTGCAAAGAACTTCTCCGTATTTTTCAGGTGAAAGTGAAAAAGAGGCTGCTTGTTTTGGATTCTCTTTATCCGTTTCCACGATTGGGATAAACTGCATAAAGTCAAAACCCATCGTCTTGTGGTAATTGTAAATCTCCTCAATATGATCGGCTGAATAATCTGTTAAACAAGTCAATACATTAGTGGAGACACCTTTATCCAAGAGCATTTTGGCATTATGGGACACAATTTCCCAGGTAGGTTTTCCTGCCTGTGTTAATCTATAGTGATCGTGAATGTACTGAGGTCCATCTATTGATATGCCAACCAGCCAGTTGTATTCTTTAAGAAAATCGGCCCACTCCTCGTTCAAAAGCAATCCATTGGTTTGCAAACCGTTTCCAACGGTTTTTCCATTTCCATACTTTTGTTGCAAGGCAATCACTTTTTTGAAGAAATCAATCCCCATAAGTGTTGGTTCTCCTCCCTGCCATCCAAAAGATACTTCCGGTCCAGATTGCTCCAACACCTGACGTATCAAATTCTCCAATGTTTCGTCATCCATTCGATGCACCCTTTTTTCCTGATACAAACCTGCCTTTTCCAGATAAAAACAGTAAGTACAATCCAGGTTACAATCCGGTCCTGAAGGCTTTACCAATACAGATGTTAATTGTTTCTTTATCATTCTATTTTCTTCTCAATCGATATCTATTAAAATATGTGAAAATAGACAATCCATCACATATCATATTTCTTTGGTCTGCAATTTAAATTGTTTATTCTATTTCAAGATGATTCTCAATAAATATATTTCAGTAAAAACACCAACAATTTCCTCTATTCCCTTTTAACAACTATGATTTTGGCAATAACTTCTCCCATGTTGACAGATCCCAAACAACAGGTTTTTCCATTTTTAAAATCCATTTATCGAAAGCAGCTTTCATTGCTTTCACTTTTTCGGGAAACTGAGAAGCCACATTAGTTTCTTCTCCGGGGTCTGTATGAATATTGTACAATTCAAATGCATTATCCACAGGATAATAATGCATCATATAATCTCCTTCAAGAACAGTTCCTGCCGGATCCGAAACATTCTCTTTATAATTACTTTTCGGAAACTGAGTTTGCATTTTACTGCCACTTACATATTCGGTATATTCATTCCAAAAACTCAAATTAATATCACTCCAGTGATAAGCCTGAGTGCCGGCCCAAAATAGTTGTCTGCTATTGTCAGCTTGTTTTTCACCACTTATAATTGCTGACAAGTTAATACCATCCAAATTTTCCGGTAATTTAATCCCTGCTTCAGCCAAAGCAGTAGGTAGTAAATCCATGGCCGATACATTCTCCCTAACAACCAATCCTTTTTTATGCTTTCCCGGATACCAAACGAACATTGGCACATGAATTCCTCCCTGAAACATTAAACCTTTATTTCCTTTAAAAGCTCCATTTAAAGGCAATGGCGAATCGACAACAGCTCCATTATCACTCACAAAAAGAATCATTGTATTTTCATCAATTTTCAGCTCTTTAAGCTTTGCCACAATCTTTCCAACTCCATCATCAACGGCTGCCAACGTAGCGTAATAATTATCAACCTCGGCATTTCCGGTATTAAAACGCTGATACTTTCTTGGTGCCCTTTCTTCCAACGGAATATGCGGTGCATTATACGACAAGTAAATAAAAAACGGGGTCTCCTGATTCTTATCAATATAAGCTAAAGCCTCATCGGTAAATTCATCCGTTATATATCCTCGTGATTTAACGTGTTCATGATTTCGAAACAAACTTGTAGCATTGTAGTAATTGCTTCCGTGATAATTAAATCCGAAATAGTAATCGAAGCCTTTGTTTAAGGGATGCTGATCCTTTACACATCCATAAATACAATCGCGGTGATAATCTCTCGTTTTTTCAACCAAAGAATCGATTGTTAACTCTCCCAAATGCCACTTCCCGATCATAGCAGTATTGTAGCCATTGTCCTGAAAGGTTTCAGAAAGAAATTTTTCTTCGGGATTCACCCCGGCTTCCGCATCGTAATTATTATAAATACCGAAGCGCTGTGTATATTTCCCAGTCAGCAATGCGGCTCTGGAAGGAGCACAGGTTGTAGAAGCCACATAGGCATTGGTAAATTTCACTCCTTCGTTGGCAAGCTGAGCTGTATGAGGCATTGCTGTTTGAGCCGCCTGATAAGCTTTCTCTACATTTGCCCTGTACCTTTGGGTAACTGTTGTTTTTGCCAACTGATCATGACTGTATGAATCTGAATCAAAATTCAACTGACCGTAGCCCTGATCATCAGTTACAATTACAATCACATTGGGTTTTTTCTGCAAATTGGAACTATCAGTGTTAGTTCCTGTGGTACAAGCTGCCAACATTACAGGCCATATTGCATGCATCGAATTTGAAAATTTCACGCTTATTTCAGTTTAAATTAAAATTTCGTTTGTTTGAATCAAATATCCGATTTCACCTTAACAAGCGGGTCTAATATCATTCAAATCATCTCCAATTTCATACAAACATAAGCTTGAAAACGGCTTATTCTCCCATTCTTCTTACGTACTTTATTTGGAACAAAGTTCAAAAGAATTCACGACACAATTTGTAGGAATTACAGCACATGATCTTTACTTTTAAGTCTTGAACAAAATAATACCTGCTAAATGAAACCTACAATATCAAATTTTAAAAAGACACTTGGACTCATTTGTTATACCAACAAATTCAGCATGTCCATGTGAAGGCGCAAACACCTGTAAACCATAAAACAGGAGTAGCACTTGCCTATCCTCACTTATAAAATAAATCAACTTAAATTTTCTTAATTTCTATTACAAAAAAAAGCATCTGTCGGTTTGCCAACAGATGCTTTTTACTTTTTATTCGATTCAACTCAAAATCCAACTCTTAGTTTGGGCTTATCCTTTAATAATTACCTTTTTCGATCTAAATTGTCCATTCATTTGCAATCGAACAATGTAGGTACCCAATTGGTTAGGCACATCAATGCATAACTCCCTTGAACCTTCGTAAGGAACAGAAATCAACATTCGCCCCATTAAATCAAATATCTGAACTGATGAATCGCGTGGCGGCAAACTTTTCGATTGCAATACAATCTTACCATCTCTGCCAAATACGACAAGTTCTCCATCGGCAGGAACATCGGGCAAACCTGTTACTAATGTGCTAAACGAATCGGAAGAATAAACAGACGAAATATTTCCGGCGACATCTGCAGCGACAGCATGCAATGCATAAGTTTCACCCTCCTGCAGGTTCGTAACACTTCCCTGCCACAACTCATTTTCGTTGCATGCAGTCTGCCCATTCATTAGGGCTCCTGTACCACTCATCACATCATCAACAACAGGAACAGCTTCTCTTGCTGCATCCAGAAACCAAAATAGTGTACCCGTTTCATTACTGCCTAATTCTATAGTTGCTGATGAATGATCTATATCACTTACCTGAATCTGATAAATCGTTGGTGCAGTAATATCAGATACAGCTTCAACTTTTCTTAAATTGATTTCCTGCGGGATACCATCTTTTAACGTGAACTGTAACTGTGTTTGTTGATTATTGCCCGACAGAACAGTAAGCTTTGGATTTTGTCCGTCAATCTCCCAAATACCGTTTAGAGTAAGTACAATAACTGATTCCTGACTTGGCTTAGCAGATGTAAAAGCAACTTCGGGAAAGTGCAGATCAGGATCACAAACACTCAGACTCAATTGATCCTTTTCATTATTTGATTTTATCATTACCAATCCTGCAGCACTAATTTTCTTTACAAACTCATTGCTTAGATCCGAAATCGCTCTAAAAAAGACATATGCCGAAGTATTTGTGGCCCGATCCCAAACAATATGTGCCTGATTATCCTGCTGCAAAACCTTATAAGCTGCAGTGGTCTCACTATTCATATTGGTTGAAAAATCCTGTATTGCCTGCAGGTCTGAATTTGGCAAAATAACATATTCATATGACTTCTGATCGGGAACAGTTCCATGATCGATCCAAGCAGCCGCAAAATCACCTTTTGTTGCAGCCTTTGTCTTATTTTCGCGTGAATCTTGTGTGG
>JAQBBZ010000129.1:0-10353 GCA_032125735.1 Labilibaculum sp. | reverse complement strand
ATATTCATTCCTGGAACATTTTCGAGCACTAAATTGCAACGAAGAATCCCTGGTGCTGGTCCGCGCCATAAATCCAAAACTCCCGGATTATCGGTTGCTGTTACAAAATTGGACATATCCTGTGTTTCACGGCCATCATCACCTCCTCCGGCACCTACAATACTGTTCCCGGCCATAATATCAGTAGTCCACATTCTCATGTTGTATAATTTTGGCCACTGTAATGGTTGATAAGCGCCATTTATTGCACCTAAAGCATCAGATTCAGTCTGATAGAAATTTTCTGTATTAATTGAATCAAGAGGAGCTTTATCTAAAAAATCATCTCCACAAGCACTAACAAAAAGTGCCAGAATCAAAATTGGAATATATAGTATCTTTTTCATGTGTTTAGAATTTACTTAGATTAGAACCTTACGTTAACACCCATACTGATAGTTCTGGTAACGGGGTAAATGTTATGATCGATTCCATTAGCAGAAACCTCAGGATCAAAACCTTTGTATTTAGTAAATGTATAAAGGTTTGTTCCAGATACATATAGTCGAAGCGACTCCAAACCAATTTGGGAAATAAGAGTTTTTGGCAAAGTATAACCAAGAGATATGTTTTTAACCCTAAGGTATGATCCATCCTCAATCCATCGGTCTGATGCTCTGGTGTTTTTATTAGGATCATTGAATACAGCTCTAGGCATACTATTACTTGTATTTGGTCCGGTCCATCGGTTAAGAGTTGCAGTACTTTGATTTACGGCTACGGCCATTCCCTCATTCCATATTCTATTAGCATTGAATATTTCATTCCCGTAAACACCCTGTAGGAAAATATTCAAATCAAATCCTTTGTAGCTAAAATAATTATTCATCGAAAAGATCAACTCTGGAGTCGGATTTCCCATATAAGTACGGTCACTGTCATCAATAATACCATCACTGTTCAAATCCTTAAACCGAATATCACCAGCAGAAGTTCTATTGTAAGGATCCAATCCAGGAACCTGTTGTGCGTGAACATCTACTTCGGCCTGCGTCTGGAATATTCCATCAGTAATAAAGCCATAGAAAGCATTTACAGGATGGCCAGGTGCAATTCGCGATACTGCAAAATTAAAGTCAAAACCATTTCCAGTAACCATTGGTATGGTATCGTTCAGATTTTTGACCTCATTCTTATTGTATGAAAAGTTAAAATCAGTATTCCAAGTGAATTCACCTTTCATATTACGGGTTGAAACATTAACTTCAATTCCTTTGTTCTGAATTTTACCAGCATTAATATATGGTACATTGATATCAGAGTAACCCGTTGAAATAGGTACCGACATTGGAACCAACATGTCTTCCGTGTTCTTAATGTATCCGTCAATCGTAAGATTTACTCTTTGATTGAACAAAGTTGCATCCAACCCAATATTGGTTTGCTTCTGGGATTCCCACTGTACATTTGGATTTGGCATCATATCAGGTACAACAGCTGAAACAACATTGTTGTTAAAATTGTATTTGTTCGTTTGGAAAACCGACGCAAAACTATAGTTTCCAATTGCCTGATTACCAGTAATACCATATCCTGCACGAAGTTTTAAATCATCAATAAGCTTCGCATCTTTCAGAAAATTCTCCTCTGATAATCTCCATGCAACCGAAGCAGATGGGAATGTTCCCCACTTGTTATCAGAACCAAAACGTGATGAACCATCACGACGTACAGTAGCAGTCAGCATGTACTTATCAGAATACACGTAATTTAATCGTCCTATGTATGACATCAATGACCATTCTGATGCATTCCCATTTACAGTTGGTTGAGAAATACCATTAGCCAATTGTTGGGTTTGATCACTTGCAAAATTTTGAATTGAACCATTATGGAAATCAAATCGATTTTCCTGCGCACTGGTTCCTGCCATCAAGGTAATTCGGTGATCTACGTTAATTATCTTGTTATAAGTAAGAGTATTGTCCCAGTTCCACGTAATACTTTTATTTGACTGTTGGAATAGATAAGACTGTTCCTGCGGAGAAGGAAGCCAGTTGTATTGAGGCGACCATGTCCTGTCGTCCCAGAAATTAGCTTGTAATCCCAGGTTCGTTTTAAATTTAAGGCCTTTAATAATATCAACTTCAGCAAATACAGAACCCAATAAATTATAACCTTTTGTAGTGGTCTCGACTAATTTTGCTTTACCAATTGGATTTGTTATGTCACCATCCCATGATGGCCTTTCCTTCGGCCCCGCATAAGTACCATCTTCATTAAAAATCGCCTGAGTTGGTAAGGCAAGCATTGTATTTTTAACACTATAATCTCCCTTGTATTTCTTATCGTGATTCAAGGTGATATTATTCCCAAGTCTTATATTCTTAAGCACTTTAGACTCCAGGTTAAACTTTACAGTGTATCTCTTAAATCCGGTTTCAGTAACGATTCCTTTCTGATCTAAAATACTTCCAGATACGTAATATTTAGTTTTATCATTACCTCCTGAAAAAGATAGTGAAAGATTATGCATTGATTCAGGACTAAATAACTCATCCAACCAATCAGTTCCTCTCCCTAAGGATTCTGGGTTTGCGTTAGCAGGATTTTTTGCCAAACCGGCATTATCCATCATTTCGTTATGCAGAGATGCAAATTGAGAAGCATTTAAGACATCAACCATTTTAGTAGCTTCCTGAATTCCATAATTGTAATTTATATCAATACTACTCTTCCCTAGGCTCCCCTTTTTAGTTGTAATAATAATCACTCCATTAGCCCCTCGGGAACCATAAATAGCGGTTGCAGAAGCATCCTTTAAAACCTGAACAGACTCAATATCATTCATGTTTAATTGATTTAAACCGGTAGAGGTCGGAATATCATCAATTACTAACAATGGACTATTGTCGTTTATGGTTCCAATACCCCTAATTCTGAATACGACATCGTTTCCGGGAACTCCTGAAGAAATAACTTGAACACCCGCAGCTTTTCCTTGCAAAGCATCTCCTACACTTGCAACAGGAATGGATTGAAGCTGTTCGCTATTAACCGAAACAACAGATCCAGTTAAATCCCGTTTACGCTGACTACCATAACCAATTGCAACCACCTCATTAAGACCAATCGTTTCCTCCTCTAAAATAATATTAATAGCTACTTCTGCATTCACTTTAACTTCTTGAGAAGAAAATCCTACAAAAGAAAATATAAGTAATTCTCCTTCTTCAACCATAATTGAAAAATTACCGTTAATATCTGTGATGGTTCCGATATCTTTACCTTTAATTACAACATTTACACCAGGTAGTGTAACACCACTTTTATCTGACACCTGTCCGGTAACTTTAACATCTTGTAAAGCCTTAAAATCTTGTTCCAATTTTGGAAGAAGAATTACAGTATTATTTTTAGAGATATGATACTGAATATTTTCTCCTTCAAAGATCTGATCCAGAACACTCTTCACACTTTGTTCTTCAACTTGAACGGATACTTTTCGGGTAACATCGATTTGTTCTCTTTGATAGAAAAAACTATATTCTGTTTTTTCTTCAATTTCACGAAGTACATCTGCAATTTCCTGGTCTTCAATCTGCAAGGATACCTTTCCAACTTGTGAATAGACTGTTGCCGTAACATTCAACATAAAAGCAAATAGTAAAAAGATTGTGATCTTCATGACTAAGAAAAATTTTCGTCCCACTTTCCCCAAGGAAAAGTGAATACATGAGTTTTTTTTCATAATTTTAGGATGTTGAGTTAATACCTTTCCAGGTGTTACAGCACCTGAAGATTAATTTAATACTGGCCGGATGATGTTACAGCATCTCCGGCTTTTTTTCTTGTTTAAGGTCCATTTCTCCAATTCATATTTAGTAGATTTCTTGGTATATTATTTTTTTTCAATAATTATTTTTTGTTCTTCTATCCGGTACTTTATAGGAAGAGTCGACTGAATTCGATTCAACATTTCAAATATAGATTCATCTTTGATCGTTCCATCGTAGTGGTATTTGTTGATCGATGTATCTTTCACTTGAATCTCAACACCATATTTACGTTCCAGAATATCGGCTAACTCACTAAAGTTTTTATTAATAAAAATCAGTTTATTGTCTTTCCATGAGGAATACAATGAAGAGTTAACCTTTTTAATGTCAATTTTTCGTTCAAGCTTATTGTAAGAAATCTGCTCTCCTGGCTTAATCAAAATTGGCTGCTGTATAGCAAGTTCTTCTCCTGAAATAATTTCGATACTTCCTTCCTCTAATGTTGTGGTAACATCCTTGTCATTTTCATATGCCTTAACATTAAATTTAGTACCCAAAACCTTCACATTATAATATGCTGTACTAACAACAAAAGGCTTATTCTGATTCTTAGTGACATTAAACCATGCCTCACCTGAGAGGAAAACCTCCCTGTTTCCATCTCCCTGATCCATCCGATATTTTATCTCAGAACCTGCATTTAAATAAATTAGAGTACTATCTGGTAAATACACTTGAGAGATAGATCCTTTTGGTGATACTATCGTAACAAAGGCCAAATCCGAATTTTGATTTAAAGGAGTAAAAATTGCTCCAACTATGAGTCCTATAGCTATGAGTGCTGCAATTGATGCAGCTCTTATTAAATAAATACGATGTTTCTTGGATTTATTCTCTTTTTCTCTGGTAGTGATCTTAAGCCAAAGTCTTTTGTACAACGAGTTTAAATCGATCCCATCAGTATTTTCTTCGTCCATTTTCTCCAATTGACCAAACAAGGCATCAGAAATCTCATATTCCAATTCCGGCTTCCCAAAAAGGGATGTTGCTTTTTCATGATCTTCATTCGAAGATATGTTTTGCTTTATTCGTCCAAATATATTGTTGTAATTTTCCTTCATGTCTAAATCATCGTTATAATAGTAATACAAACTCATTCACGAAACTACTCACACCAAAGTGAAAGTTTTTTCGAAAAAGAAATAACTCAATCAAAAACCTCCTCGCAAACATCTTACAAACATGCCGTAACAGCATATTTGAATTGAAGTTTATTTCCGAAATTATCAGATTAAAGAATATTTATAATGAAAACTTATGTCTTTCTATGATTAAAGAAACATCGCGTATGTAGCCTAAAACAATCCTTAACTGTTAAGGAAAAATAGCAATAGCAAAAATACTGAGTTAGGTTTTAACTGTTCCCTGAGATAAGAGACAGAACGATAAATTTGATTTTCTACGGTTCTAAGAGAAATATTAAGATTTTTGGCTATTTCTTGATTTGAAAGGCCATCTTTTCTACTCATTAAGAATATATCTCTACGTTGAGCTGGCATTTTATCAATGTGCAGATTTAAAGAATCCACTAATTCATTGTACACAACCTCATTCCATGTAAATTCATTGCCCTGGGTAAAGTTATTTTTGACAAACTCATTATAAACTTGCTTGTAATTTTTCCTCTTGGATAAATTATAAATGCTATTAATCGCGATTTTGAAAATATAAGAACGAATATTTTGATATTCATCAAGAGTTTCTCTTTTCTCCCAAAGCTTTAGGAAAACATCTTGAACTAATTCTTCCGCATCTGCATCTGATTTAAGATAAGATATGGCAAACCGATATATTCTAGGTGTATATCGATCAAATAGTTGCTTAAATGCAAGCTGTGATCCATCTTTTAATTGAATCACTAGGGTTTGATCTTTAATGTCAGTGTTTGTAGTCAATTTTAGTGGCTTTGGGTACTACAAATATAAATCTTAATCGGAGCTTACCAAATATTAACTCATGACTTATTATTAAAATTATTGACCTTTCTACGTCTAAACACTTAATAGTATTAGCTTATATAATGGTTAAAGTACTTCACAATAACAGGAGGGAAAGGCTTGGATCTAAGTTTTGAGGTTCTTTTTACATACTATGCTTAAGAAAAGTAGTGCCATTTTAATTAAAAATAAGCCCTATAATTGCAATATTAGATCAAAATGTTAAAATAACCGACACAATAGACACCCTTCAAGCACTTTTCGATCAATTTTGATTTTAGAATTTTAGGATGAAGACGAAATGCGCGATGGGAAGTAATTAGAAAGAGATGACTTTCTCGGCGGGAATTATCGTATATTTATCACGGCAAGTCAACAGAATTAGCTCGAAAAGTGACCAAAATATCACTACCTGTACCTCATTTGTACCTCACTAGAAACTAACGCACCCTTATAGACTGTATTTCTGCACATTACAAAACATCATTACTTTCTGCATCGGAAAATAGGTTCTATATGATAATAAACACACATAGCAAACCATTATAAATCCCTGATTCCATGGATTTATTAATGTACTTATATTACTAATTCCCTTACCGAAAGCATTGTGTTTTATGCAATATTTTGCCACTTATTTGCACTGGAAAATCAGGCAACAATTTACAAAAAAAAAGCTCGACAGTTCTGATCATTCAGTCCTGTCGAGCTCACTATCTATTCGTATTTTATTCTTTTCTAACGAAAGTTTTTTAATGCTTTTTTTACTATTTCCAGATCGCTTTCTTTGTCGCGAATAATTTTGTTTTGATCATCGTACTCAAAATCGGAATAAGAAATTACAAGCATCGAAATATCATTCTCGGGAAGAACTTTAGCTCTTCTTTCGTCGTATGTTCTTCGCTGCTCTTCTCTGGATGCAGACTTACTGCTTTCCTTCTCTTCTTCGTCTTCATCTTTATCAAATGCAGCAACAGGTCTGTAATTCTGTATTTCTTTGTATTCTATTACCAATTGCAATTCTTCATAATAAGCATCTACCGGAAGCAAAGTTTGAGTTTTACCGTTTTTATGGAGATTTCCCAAAAGGAAATCAAATCTTTTTTGACGATCGGCTTGTAGTGATAATACTTCATCGCATAAAGAGATAACGTAGGTTTCGTCGCTATTTGCACGAATGGCCAATGCATCATTTTCCAGTTTCTTTGTTTCCTGTTTGTAGACAGTCTCAGGAACAGTTGAATTAGCAGGTATAAAGTACCAATACGTATGTTCTCCATGTCTTTCGGCATGAACAAAGGGTATTAAAGCCAACTGCTTGCTTTCATCCAGTTCTCTAAGAATTAAGCGAATTGGTAATCCTTTTTTAATATCTTTTGCAAATATCCCCGCTTTAATAAAAGCAGGCATCAGCTCTTTTACGGGTACTATTGTAAGTGTAGCATTGCTAGTAAAGTATTCTTCAATTACTGTGTTTATCTTCTCTACTTTGGAAAAATCCTTCATATTGTTGTCAATTATTTATATATCTACTGTTTATTCTCATCCTGAAAAGTGGATAAGTATTCTCTATCACTCAACAGATTCGGTCAAGAAATAGCACTCTTTGTTTCATTTTCTAATAGTTTGCAAATATAGACTTAAAATCACTGATAAAGACTATACGACCTGTTCTCTGTAAAAAAACAAAGGAACTGAAGAGTATTTTTCAAGCTCTCATACTAACATAGTCGTATTTTCGCTATGTTTGCGCCCGTAAAATGAATAAAAACAGGAACAAAAATAGAATCCCCTAATACCTAATAGCAGTCATGTTTAAAAAAGTTGACCCATTTATTTTAGGCCTAATCGTAATGATTTTATTGGCATGGATTTTCCCTGCTTTTGGAATTTATCAGGGGACCTTCTCCTTAAATAACATCACCAGCATTGGTATTTCATTTATTTTCTTTTTCTACGGAATAAAACTGAGTCCGCAACACATGTACGACGGACTAAAAAACAGCCGGCTTCATTTATTAATTCAAATATCAACCTTTATACTCTTTCCGGCTTTGGTGATTCTTGCTCTGCCTTTTATACATACCGATGACGCACATCAATTGTGGTTAGCTATGTTTTTTCTGGCAGCGCTTCCTTCTACGGTTTCATCTTCGGTAGTTATGGTGGTGCTTGCAAAAGGAAATGTACCTGGAGCTATTTTTAATGCCAGCCTATCGGGTCTATTAGGTATTATCGTAACTCCTTTATGGATGGGGCTATTTTTAGCTGCGGACCCTGATTCTTTCAACTTTACAGATACCATTATCAGTTTGGTGATTAAAATATTGCTTCCGGTTGCTTTGGGACTCATGCTTCATAACCGATTGGGTAAGTTTGCGAAGACGTATTCAAAAAAGTTAGCTTGGTTTGATAAATGTATTATTTGGGCCATTGTGTATAAAAGTTTTAGCGCTTCCTTTTCTTCGGGATTATTTGCCAGCATCGGCTTAATCGACATTTTATTGTTAGCGGTTGCGGTCATCCTCCTTTTTGTGATCATGTATGCCATCATTCATAAATCAGCTCAACGTCTCAATTTCAATCGTGAAGATCGCATCACAGCGGTATTTTGCGGGTCGAAGAAATCCTTGGTACACGGAACGGTTATGTCCAACATTTTATTTTCGAAAATGGCGAGTCAAGGTATTTTTATCCTACCCATTATGATGTACCACACCATGCAATTGATTGTGATCAGCTTTATTGCACAACGAAAAAGCAAGGAATAAAACCCAACATCAGGTTATGCTTTTTACTTTGATAAATTAGCGTTTTGAGTCTAAGAATACATGCGATTGCTAGATTGTACCTCCTAGCAATGATAAGTGTCATTACCCCAATCCCAAGGCATTTACCAGCCTTACAATGGCAATAAGCAGGTGTCCATCTCTAATTAGCTCCACATTGTTGTACAATTCAGTCAGTTTCACCCATTTTAAGGTATCGTTATTGTGAGACAATTCAACAACATAAGGATACGCTTGCTCGGGGGTAACTCCCACGCTTGGGAAGAATTTTTCGCCCAACTTTGAAAACTTGGTAATTTGGGAGCCAAAAATGCTGGTGTTGAGAATATGGTTTTCTAAGGCTTTAAAAGAGGAGATATTTTTTGGCAGTCGCAGTGCCGGAGCAGTAAGAATGGTGCTGTTGCCAGAAAGAATTTGAGGTACAGGTAAATTTCTCACTTCCAATCCCACGAAATACTCCTCGTCTTGCTTTACTAAAGGAAGGGTAACGAGCGTATTCAAACTCACTTTTTGTGGAGAAACATATTCCAGAATATCGCTGCTTTCGTTGGTAGACGTTTCGCCAAATTTAGCTCTGCTTTTTTGCAGGTAGTTGGCTGTCTGACTGCTCTTCTCAAAGGAATTGGTCTTAATGCTTAGTAATTCGGCAAGTGGCGTTGGTGTCACTTTAAATTCACTGTAAGTAATTTTTCCTCCCAGCCATTGCGGGAAAGGAATATTCAGGCTTTTCAGCAAATTATAAAGGTTAAGCTCGAGTCTGGCCTCTACTAAAGCACCTGTTTGTGCCGTTTTTAAGAGCTGAATGGCATTAAATCGGCGGATCAGACCTAAATCGGAAAAGCCGTTGACTGCGTTGTTAATGGGAAAATCGGTGCTGGCTCTTTCAGTAAGCTTTACAAAGAACGATTCAACTTTCTCTTCTATGCCTCCCGGCGATGGGTAATATTCAAGGGATTGAACCTCATTTTCAATCGCAGTTTTGTCTAAATTGATTCTTTTGGAAAGAATATCCTGAATGCTTAAATCCTTAGTCGCAGTAATTCCTTCGGTAATATAGCCGCTAAAGTGTTTTTGATCGATAATGGGGCTGTCGGTTTCCACATTTACCAAAGGGCGAGGATAACCATGCTTTGCAAGTATCTCTACTTCATTATTGTGAATGTAATAGGGAATAATATCGACAACAGTCTGAGGTCGTTTCACTACATCGTAAAGATGCTTGGTACTGATGTTTTGGTAAGTGGCGTAATTCAGAAATGCTTGCTCTAGTTCGGGTAAATGCCTTACCAAATGAATATTAGTTCCTCTTTCTCCAATTTTCTCGGCTGCTATTAGATAGTTCGTGGGAGGAAAACCAATATCTTCCCCATCTGTGTTGTAAATCGTGAATTGATCTTTATATCTGTTCTCAACAATCCAAGGATTGAAAATTGGATTCGAAACAATAATTCGAAGTCCGAGGCTGGTAAAGATCTCTTCAAACTCTTTTTGTGTAAAGTAGCTATACTCCTCCTGCAATTCTACATTCCAATTCTCATAGTAATCTTTCCGGCGAACAAATTCTACCGCATCGGCATAGTATAGTTGAAAGCATCGGGTATTCTCCGATTTTGATTCTACCTCTTTTATTGGAAATCCCTGCTCCTCATTAGGAGCTAAAGAACGCGCTGTTTAAGAGAATTGAATCAGTAAATCCGCATTACTTGGATCGGTGACTGTGGCGATAGAACTCACTTCAAGAAGCACCTCCATTTGAGGAGCTTTCACAAAATCCCGAATAACTATTACACCACCCGGTTTTAGAAGCTC
>JAQBBZ010000128.1:0-12480 GCA_032125735.1 Labilibaculum sp. | reverse complement strand
TTTTGGGATGAAAGTAAATTATACTTAGCGGATTATGTGGATGATAATCATAAGAGTTGGGCTGTTCGCCCCAACCAATTATTTGCAATATCACTTCCTCATTCCTGTCTTTCTGATAATAAGAAGAAAGCTGTGCTGGATGTAATTGAAAAGGAGCTGATAACACCGAGAGGCTTACGAACACTTTCGCCCAACAGTCATGAATATATGGGTGTAATTGAAGGAAATGAAGAAAGTAGAAATATGGCATTCCATTATGGATCGGTTTATCCTTGGTTGATGGGGCATTTTGCTGAAGCTTATTTAAAGCTCTATAAATTGGGTGGTGAGACTAAGATTAAAAGATGGTTAGCCGTATTTGAAGATAGTTTGCTCGAGCATGGATTGGGCACTGTATCTGAAATTTACAGCGGAAATCCGCCTTATAAGCCAAATGAGGCTACTTCTTACGCGCTGAGTGTAGCAGAAGTCATTAGAATAACTAAAATGTTTAATGAATCACCTTTAAAATAGTCTTTATATGAAACGTCCATGCCAAAGTGATTTTGACACACAGGGAGATGATTATTCCAGCATGGTAAGTTCCATATAGCAACTAAAAAACAAATTATAATTATATGAAAGTTCTAATGTTTGGGTGGGAGTTTCCACCTCATATTTCCGGCGGATTAGGTACGGCTTGTTACGGACTAACAAAAGGTTTGGCGAAAATTAAGGATTTGGACATTATTTTTGTTGTTCCTAAGGCTCATGGTGATGAAGATCAGAGTACAATGAGCTTAGTTGGTGCGAATTTTGTTCCTATTCAGCAAGTTCAAGCTCATGTTGAAAAGTTTAAGTCTCAGCATACTTACCTGGAAGTGGAATCGCAATTGATTCCCTATAATGATCCTGATGAATATTATACGTTTAGGAGCCAGGATTTATATGGCAAAAACAAGTTTTTCAAAGTTGATAACGAAGGTAAACTTGAGTTTAGTGGAAAGTATGGAGTCGACCTTATGGAGGAGATTTATAAATATGCTTTTGTAGCGTCATCAATTTCTGCCGAACATGATCACGATGTGATACACGCACATGACTGGCTTTGTTATCCGGCAGGAATAGCTGCCAAAGAAGTGTCAGGGAAACCATTGGTAATACACGTTCATGCTACTGATTTTGATCGAAGCGGAGGAAATGTAAATCCAAAGGTTTATGAGATTGAAAAAATGGGAATGGATGCAGCCGATCAAATTATTACTGTGAGTAATTTAACCCGTAATATCGTTATCGAAAAGTATAGACAGAATCCCGATAAGGTAGTTACTGTTTACAATGCGGTTGAACCTGTTACGTTTGAGGAAAAGCTGAGAATTAAAAAAGGAGTTAAAGAAAAAGTCGTAACTTTTTTAGGCCGGATAACAATGCAAAAAGGCCCTGAATATTTCGTTGAAGCAGCTTACCAGGTTTTGAAAAGAACAAATAATGTAAGATTTGTAATGGCAGGTAATGGGGATATGCTGGAACAAATGGTAGATAGAGCAGCTCAATTGGGGATCAGCGATAAATTTCACTTTACAGGTTTTTTAAAGGGAGATGACGTGTTTAATATGTTCCTTTTAAGTGATGTGTATGTAATGCCATCTGTATCGGAACCATTTGGAATATCGCCTTTGGAGGCAATGCAATCAAATGTTCCTGTTATTATATCCAAGCAATCAGGAGTATCGGAAATTCTGACTCACGCAATAAAAGTCGATTACTGGGATATTGATGCAATGGCAGATGCCATTTATGGAATTGTTAAGTATGATGCTCTTTCGAACGTTTTTAAGGAAGAGGGTAAAGAGGAAGTGGATAATTTGAAATGGGCCCAAGCGGCAATCAATGTTCATAATGTCTATAACTCAGCGATTCAATTATTCGAACAAGAAACTAAAAATTAACATTATGAAGTCACTTTGTTTATATTTCCAGATTCACCAACCATTACGCTTAAGAAGATACCGATTTTTTGATATCGGTAACGATCACTACTACTACGATGATTATACCAATGAGTCGATCATGAGACAGATTGTGGATGAATCTTATTTGCCAGCAAATAAGATTATTCTGGAATTGTTGAAGAAGAATAAAGGGAAATTTAAAATATCATACTCCATAACAGGAATTGCTTTGGATCAATTTGAACAATATGCTCCCGAGGTGATTGACAGTTTTAAAGAATTGGCAAAAACTGGTGATGTGGAATTTTTAGCAGAAACTTATTCTCATTCTCTTGCCGCATTAATCAATCAGGATGAGTTTGTTCAGCAAGTTACCAGTCATAGCGATAAAATTGAAGATCTTTTTGGAAGCCGACCTTCTGTATTTAGAAATACAGAAATGATTTATTCTGATGAAATTGGTGAAATAGTTGCCAAAATGGGTTATAAGGCTATTTTGACAGAAGGAGCAAAACATATTTTAGGTTGGAAGAGTCCTAATTATTTGTATTGTAACGCCATTAATCCGAAGCTGAAAATTTTAATGCGTAACTATAAAATGAGTGACGATATTTCATTCCGCTTTTCATCTAAAGGATGGAAAGAATGGCCGCTAACAACCACAAAATTGGTTGGCTGGTTAAACGAAATGGATGATAAAGAGGATTTGGTGAATTTATTCATGGATTACGAGACGTTCGGAGAACATCAGAAGAAAGAATCTGGAATTTTCGAGTTTCTGGCTCACCTTCCACAGGAGGTGATTCTGAAATCGAAATATAAATTTTCTACTCCTTCGGAAGTTGCCAATGAATTCCAACCAATTGCACAGGCACATGTGCCTAATGTTATTTCTTGGGCCGATGAAGAACGCGATTTGTCAGCGTGGCTGGGAAATAAACTTCAGGATGAAGCCTTTCAAAAACTATATGCTTTGCGTGATGATGTTTTGGCTGTAAATGATGATCGAATTAATAAGGATTGGAAATATTTACAAGCCAGCGACCATTTTTATTACATGTGTACCAAGTTTACTTCAGATGGTGATGTACATTCTTATTTTAATCCTTACAGTTCACCTTACGATGCTTTTATCAACTACATGAACGTATTAAGCGATTTTCAGATACGTCTGAAAGAACTAAAAGAAGGTGTGGCTGTTGATCTAAAAGACTTGCAATATCAGCTAATGCAAAAGGATGAAATAATTGCTAAATATGAACAGCAATTGAGCGATTTGAGCGTTTGATTTTAAAATAGGATGAGATAGATGTGCTATTAATTGATAATGAAATGCTAAACTTGTTTATTATTCAATTAGTAAAGAAAAGTATTTAATTGGATTTTATAATAGTTAATGCTTTGGTGATTTTCGTAAAATCGCTAAAGGGTAATTAATAATATGTAATGATATTTAAAGGATGAATAATAGGGATATAGCTCCAGATTTTGTATTTGAAGTTAGTTGGGAAGTTTGTAATAAGGTAGGGGGGATTCATACAGTTATTTCTACGAAGGCCTTGTCGCTGAAACAACGATTTAACGATCAAATCATTTATATAGGACCAGATTTTAAAAAAGCTGAACACCGGGAAAAGGAGTTTAAGGAGGATGTAAATTTGTATCCGGAATGGAGAGAGAAGTTAAAAGGAGAAGGTTTGTTGGTTCGAATTGGACGATGGAAAATAGCTGGAGAACCCTTGGTGATTCTAATTGATTTTTCATGTTTAGAATCAAAAAGGGATTTTATTTACAGCAAGCTTTGGGAGGTTTATCGATTAGAATCTTTGTACGGACATGATGATTATGATGATGCTGCATTATTTGGATATGGAAGTGGAAAAGTTATTGATAGTTTTGTCGAATACAATGATTTATCGAAGAAAAAAGTCGTAGCTCAATTTCATGAATGGATGTCGGGTGCAGGTCTTTTATATATAGAAGATAAGGCACCTGATATTGCTACAATTTTCACAACTCATGCAAGTATGCTTGGTCGTGTGTTAGCTAGTAATTATGAGAATTTATATGATAATTTGCTTCATTTTAATCCAATTGAAAAACCACGACAGTATAATGTTACGGCCAAATGTTCAATGGAAAAATGTGTTGCTCTGGCGGCTGATTGTACATCAACAGTTAGTGAAATTACGGCACGGGAATGTAAGCAGTTTCATGGAAGGGCTGTTGATGTTGTGATGCCAAATGGTTTCGAAGATGAATTTGTTCCTAAACCTGCGGAACTCGAAATTACGAGGCTAGAATCTAAAAAAGATTTTAAGAAAGTTGCAGAATCACTTCTGGGCTATGAAATTAAGCCAAATACATTATTTATTGGAACAGGTGGGCGATATGAATACAAAAACAAGGGTCTTGATGTGTTTTTGGAAGCTTTGGCCAAGCTCAATGAAAATAAATATTTGGATCGTGATATTGTAGCTTTCTTTTTAATTCCTGGAGATCAGCGAGGAGCCAGAAAGGATTTACAAGATAATTTAGCTAAGTATCCTGAGAAAAAACCTTTAGTAACACCTTTTTCAACCCATATTTTGGGGAATGTAGACCAAGATGAGATTCTGAACAAGATTAAGACTTTAGGTTTTTCGAATAGTCAAGCTGAACGAATTAAGGTAATTTTTGTGCCTACCTATCTGGATGGAAGGGATGGCATATTTAATAAGTCCTATTACGAGCTTTTAATGGGATTGGATTTGTCGGTTTTTCCATCCTATTATGAACCTTGGGGATATACTCCAATGGAAAGTGTTGCCTTTAGCGTTCCTACAATCACAACCTCTTTATCCGGATTTGGTCAATGGGTTCGAATGATTGGAGAATCAGATAAAGGTGGAGTTACAGTCGTTGAACGAAATGATTCAAATAGAAAAGAAGTCGTTGAAAATATAGCTTCTCAAATATTTAATTTTTCAACAAAATCAGTAAATGATGTTCAAAGGTGTAGGGAAAATGCGAGTAGTATTGCCAAAAGGACATTATGGAAAAATTTTATAGGGAATTATTACCATGCATACGAATTAGCAATCAAAAACAATATGGAAAAAGGAATTGGAACAGATGTACAGGTTGAGGTGGAAAATCATCTAAATGTTCAGAAAAGCAATACTATAAATTGGCGGAAATTAATTATTGAAACTAATCTTCCGCATGAATTACTTGGCTTAGAGGAATTATCGAAAAATTTATGGTGGTGCTGGAATTATAAAGCGATCGATCTTTATGAATCTGTGGATCCGGAATTATGGCATATTTGCAAAAAGAATCCAATTCTTTTGCTAAAGCAAGTGTCTAGTTCACGAATGAAGAAATTGGCGACAGATGAAACTTTCATGAAGAATTATTCCATTGTTCTTCAGGAGTTTAATGATTACATGGCTGAAAAACCAGCTGAAGGACAAGCTAAAATTGCTTATTTCAGTATGGAGTATGGTTTAAATAACAACCTAAAGATTTATTCTGGAGGATTAGGAATCTTAGCTGGTGATTACTTAAAAGAAGCCAGTGACTCTAATGTTGATATGGTTGCCGTTGGTTTCATGTATCGTTTTGGATACTTTACTCAGCATCTTTCCTTAAATGGTGAACAGTTGGTTGAGCTGGATGAGCAAAAATTCTCTCAATTACCAATTAGCCGTGTGAGAGATAGTTCTGGTTTTGCGAAAACAATTTCAATTTCCTTAGAAGGAAGAACTGTAGTTGCTAAAATTTGGAAAGTTGAAGTAGGCAGAATTTCCTTATATCTTTTGGATACGGAAACAGAGATGAATGAAGAGCAGGATCGATCTTTAACTCACCAGTTATATGGTGGCGATTGGGATCACCGTATCAAGCAAGAAATTCTTCTGGGATTGGGAGGTATTAAAACACTTGATGCTCTTAATATTCAGCCAGACTTGTATCATTGCAACGAAGGGCATGCTGCTTTTATAAATGTGGAGCGTTTGATTAATTTAATTTCAGAAGGTTATCAATACGAAGTAGCTTTGGAAATTGTAAGAGCTTCGTCATTGTTTACCACACATACGCCTGTTCCTGCAGGACATGATACTTTTTCTGCTGATATGATTAGACATTATCTGTCATATGTTCCAGGAAAATTAAAATTAAGTTGGGATCAATTTCTTGCTCTGGGAAGAGAGAATCCTTTGGATTATAACGAGAAATTTTCAATGAGTAATTTGGCCGCCAACACATCGGTTGCAATGAATGGAGTAAGTATGCTTCATGGAAAAATTTCTCGGGAAATGTTTAATGATCTTTACCCAGGATATTTTCCAGAGGAATTGCATATTGGTTATGTAACTAATGGAGTTCATTACCCTAGCTGGACAGCAAAAGAATGGAGAACTTTGCACGAAGAGGAGTTTGATGCAGGATTTATGAATGATTTATCGAACAAAGAATATTGGAGAAAAATATACGATGTTGCTGATGAGAAAATCTGGGATATTAAAAACGTATTGCGTAAAAAACTGATTGATTTTGCGAAAGATCGTTTCCAAAAAAATTGGATTAAACGATACGAAGATCCTCGTTCCTTAGTTGATATTATTGATTCAATAGATGAGAATGCTCTAACAATTGGTTTTGCTCGTCGATTCGCTACTTACAAAAGAGCACATTTGCTGTTTAGCGATTTAAAACGTTTATCTAAACTTTTAAATAACCCTGAAAAACCAGTGCAATTTATCTTTGCAGGAAAAGCTCATCCTGCTGATAAGGCTGGTCAGGATTTAATTAAATTTATTGTTGAAATATCCCGTCGTCCGGAATTTGAAGGAAAGATTTTGTTCCTTGAGAATTACGACATGGAATTGGGACAGCGATTGGTAAAAGGTGTTGATATTTGGATGAATACACCAACCCGACCATTGGAAGCTTCAGGAACTTCGGGTGAAAAAGCCGTGATGAATGGAGTTCTTAACTTTAGTGTTCTTGATGGCTGGTGGTTAGAAGGATATCGCGAAGGAGCTGGTTGGGCTCTAACCGAAGAGCGAACTTATGAGAATCAAGCCTTTCAGGATGAATTGGATGCTCAGACTATTTATTCAATGTTTGAAAACGAAATTATTCCTCTATACTATAAGCGTGATAAGAACAATATTCCAGTTGATTGGATTCAGTACGTTAAAAAATGTATTGCCGAAATTGCACCGGAATATACTACCAAGCGTATGATCGACAATTATAAGGATCGTTTTTATACTAAGATGTTTCAACGTGTTACAAAATTAAGGGAGAGTAATTACCAAATTTCAAAAGACATCGTCAAATGGAAACAAAAAATTCTTGCTTCATGGGATAAAATTGAGGTTGTTTCTGTTGATGCACCAAGTACTCCTAAACACAAGTATTTATCCGGTGAAAATTATCATGTTGAAGTTGCACTTGATTTGAAAGATTTAATTGAAGAAAAAATTTGTGTTGAGTTGGTGGTAAGAGCTTCAATGAATCCTCAAAAACCAGGTGCGATTCGAACAGAGCAACTAATTTTAGATCGTAAAGTTGATTCACTGGCTTTCTATCGATTGGATTTGGAATTGAATGATCCAGGAATTTTTGATTTTGGATTGAGAATGTATGCTTGTAATGATAATCTTCCACATCGTCAGGATTTTAATTACGTGAAGTGGATCTAAAATAATATTGGTGTTAAAAAGGCTGTTTCGATTTCGAAACAGCCTTTTTAAATTCTAGTCTAAAGGTGGAATTACGAGTACCTGTCTGGGATAAATCATATTTGGATCCTTTAGCATTGGCTTGTAGGCCTCAAAAAAATGTTGTATTTGTTGGCCTTTTCGTACACTTCTTTGGCAATTTTTGATAAATAATCTCCTTTTTTAACTGTGCATAATTGTTTCTCGGGTTCTTTTGGCTTAATAGAAGGAGGATTGGTAACTTTAATCCGATCATTAACTGAAGATATTCCATCTATATTTCCAGCGGGAACTACAATTTTTTTCCATATTATCAATACTGCCCGTAAGAGTGACTTTTTCATCATCAACAACGACTTATGTTGTTGGAGTCAAAACCAAATTTTTTAATAGGGTTAGAGATTAACTCAGATTTTTCTTTTTCAAGAGTTTCTTCAGATTTGTCGAAATTTTTCTCCCCAGCATTTTTAATAAATGATATAAGTCCTATTCGTTTTATTTTTTTTTTGTGTTAAACAATATCGAATAAGTATTACTAAGGACTAATCCAATAATTGGAAGGTGATTTTAACATTAACCCGGTATTCAGTAATGTTATTTTTATCGACAACGGCACTCATATCCTGAACGTACACCGAACGGATTTCTTTAACTGTTTTCGCGGCTGTTTTTACTGCGTTTTTTGTGGCGTCTTCCCAACTGGTTTTGGATGATGCCATTACTTCAAGAACTTTTAAAATGGTCATAATATTGGATTTAAGTGAATGAATTTAGATAATTAGCTAATTAATTTTTTAAGTCCAATTAGCTTCTTTTTTATATGTACCCTTAATTTACTGAATTATTCACGAAATAATAAAATTATTTTTTGATGCTCACTTTAATAAATTCTAATTAGTAATTGATGTTAAATGATTAGGGAAACTGAAGTTTAGGAATAGGGATTATATCTTTTATATGGAGTTGTATTATTTGGTCGTGTTTCAATTCGTGAAAACGCAAAAGGCTGTTTCGTTAGAAACAGCCTTTGTATTTTTATTTAAAACCAATAATCTTAATTTTTCTTAGCCTTTTTCTCTCTTTTTTCTTCTTTTTTTTCTTTTGTAGTTTTTGCAGGTTCTTTTTTTACGTTTTTCTTAGCGTCTTGAGACTTAGCCATGATATTTAAGTTTTAAATTAATATTCTAATTTTTACTGGTGAAAATATTATTTCAAATTTAAGAAATAAATTATCTTTTGCTATTATTCAGGCTATTTGGTTTTGAGTAATTTTAGTACCCATAATTCTACCATTTCTTCATGTCGCCAGTTTTGGTTTCTTTTCGTGTTTTTGGAGGCTGATCGTACTTTCTTATGCAGTAGTAATTCCTTTTCAAATCGGCCACCCTCTGCCAATTCTTTTTCTATAGGATGACTTACTTTTTGATCGGTAATTTGTGCTAAATTAGAAAATAGGATGACCAATTTTCCTTCAGGTTTTAAGTGTTTTTTTGCTTCAGCAAAAAAACGTGGAAACAAATCTTTCTCATAGTAAATTGCCGTATCAATAACTTCCTGATTGTATGTTGCAGGTAGCCAAGGCGGATTAAATACGATTAAATCTGATTTTGCGTTATTTTCGGCAAATAAATCTCCAAATTGTAGTTCTATTTTCGAGTCCAATTTGGTTTCCTTCAAACTTTTAGATAAGCCAATAATTGCATTTGGGTTGTTATCTGTTCCACAAACCTTCTGAAAACCATGCTTCAACAATTGAAAGCTTAAAATGCCGGAGCCAATTCCTACATCAATGGCAGATTTTTTTTCTCCCTTGTAGCGTTCCAGCCATTTATCGAATTGCTTTAAATGCTCAAATCGAGTTGGGAAATATGTACCGTAAAACGGATGTATTTTTCGGTCAATTACAGGTATTAAAATTCCTTTTTCGTACCATTGCCACGAACTATTAAGTCCTTGCACCTGAGAAAATGGTAATAAAAATTCTGTAAACTCGGGATATAAGCTTTTTAACCAGCCAATTTCCGGTGCTTTTCGTACAGATAGTTTGTTATTCGATATGTGTAAAAGTAATTTATGGGATAGCTCTCTATAGGCAGTGCGAAATTCACGTTGCCCACGAAAGGACTGATCCGGATATTTTGTCTCAAGATGTTTTTTTAATTCACTGAGTACGGCAAGACCGCTACTGTAATAATCAACAATTAAAACAAAATGCCCTTCAATAAGCGCATCAACAGCATCCATAGGATCCATACGTTTTTTGTAAGGAACCACGTCAATATCTGTAACAATTGGTTCTGGTCGATTTACTGATATTTTTTTGCCTGATATTCTCATCTCTAATTCACTCTTTAACATTCCGCGTATATTTTTTTTGCGCTTTGCAAAACCAGGGCTAAATTCCCTAAGCAATGTCTATTTCGCAGTTAATTTTTAAAAATTGTGTAAACGTAGTACAATTACCGATGATATTTGCTTCTATCCCTCCAAATAATTGTATTTATAGTGTGTAAATCAATTAAATTATTTATTCTCTTATTTCAAAAAGAAGATATTGATAAGCTGAAATGCTTACTGACAATCCTTTTATGGCAACTTCTTCACAGCTAGACTTAATTTCATCTTTTGAATGTAGATTTGTAAAGCACAATTCTGTAAGAGGAGGAATATTCATTACTTCTAAAGCATGTGTTGGGATTTTCACCTGCAGATGCTGAGTGTTAGCATCGAAATTACAGATTATCAATACTTTTTGCTTGGCTGTGTGGCGTAAAAAGGCATAAGCTTTATCCGAGTTAAAGATTGAATTATCAGTGTTTTGCCACATGATATCGTAAAATTCACCTTGAGAGATAGCTGGCAGTTGTGCATGTTTCAGAATATCGCGATAGGAATTTTGAAGCTGCTTTTGTTGATCAGATAATAATTCTCCATCAAACTTGCCATTATTCATCCACTTTTGATGTTCGGGCAAGTTCCAATAATCGAATATGGTAGAACGTCCATCGGAGCCACTATATCCAGATTCTTCCATTCCTGTTTCACCAAATTCTTGTCCGGAGTAAATCATGGCCGCACCTCGATTAAAGCATACAGATAGCATCATCCCTGGAAGGGCTTTAATTGGATCCGAAGCAAAATAGGGTGAAGCAATTCTTTGCTCATCATGATTTTCCAAAAATCGAAGCATATATTCATCCAGATTATTTAAGGATTGCCAACATTGAGAAATATCTCTTGCAGCTCTTTCACCTCTAATAATTCCTTTAAGAGTATCGTACAAACCCACTTTATCATACAAATAATCGAATTTTCCTGTTTTGATGTAGGTTTCGTATAAATAAGGATTGTACACTTCAGCAATAAAAAGAATTTCAGGAAATGCAGATTTTATTTCTCCAATCACCCAATGCCAAAATTCAACTGGAACCATTTCTGCCATATCGCACCGAAAGCCATCAACACCTTTTTCTGCCCAATAGAGCAAAATGTCTTTCATCTTTATCCATGTGTTTGGAATCGGATCGAAATGTAAGGAATGATTATTCTGATAATCGACACCATAATTTAATTTTACAGTTTCGTACCAGTCATTTAATTGTGGATAAGATGTAAACTGATCGTTTCCTGTTGCCTTTGCAGGATATTCCAGATAATCTGTATTTGGAAAATACTTTCTTATATCATCAGACAGGTGCAGTTGTTCATGCGGTAAATAGTAAAAATTATTGTTGGGCGAGAAACCTACGCTACCATTGTCTTCCTCACCAAAATCAGAAATGCCTTTGGGTTTCACATCCGAATGATATTCTCTTGCCAAATGATTGGGAACAAAATCGATAATTACTTTCATATCGTTTTGATGCGTACGAGTAATCAGATTTTGAAATTCTTTCATTCTCTGATCCACATCTTCAGCCAAATCGGGGTTTACATCATAGTAGTCTCTAATTGCATAGGGTGATCCTGCTTTTCCTTTTATTACTAAAGGATTGCCATGTGGAATTCCGGCATCAGGATATCCTTCGACAATAGCATGTTCAATAATTCCTGTATACCAAACATGAGTAATTCCAAGTTTTTTAATTTCCTGAAGCGCTTTATTGCTGATATCATTGAATTTCCCAGTTCCATTTTTACTCCGCGAGCCATTAATAACAAGCTTTGTGTTTTTGTTTCCAAATAAACGAGGAAACAACTGATATATAATCGGTTTAACTACTTTCATTTTTAAAAGATGCTTTTAGATGGAATATACTTGAATACCAGTGCTGTTCTGCTTGGAAGATATAAGTATACCCTGTGTTTGTTAGACATTTGTGCTTCAGGTTTTGAATAGTAAAGATGACTTCCATCTACGCGATCGAAACCTCCATATTTTTTTTCATCAGAATTAAGCACAAGTTGGTATTTACCTGAATTTGCAGGAATACCATAATGAGTGAACGATTCGTTAGGGTTTAGGTTATAAACAAAAAGTAAATCTTTTCTCAGAACAGCCAAAACTTGATTTTTATCATCGGATTGAACGCAATTGATACAGGGTTCGTTAATGAATTCCTCTTTGTTTTGAAGAGCAATCATGTCTTTATCAAATTCATTTAAAGTTTCGAATCGCAAAAGGGGATTGTCTACTAAACTCCATTGACGTCGTGCATGTTTGTAGGACCAATTGTTTCCTACGCGAGGAAAATCAATCCATTCGGGATGTCCGAATTCATTGCCCATAAAATTCAAATAACCATTCCCAGAGCAGGAAATAGTTAACAATCGAATTATTTTATGCAATGCAATTCCACGATCAACTAGTAAGCTTACGCTTGATTTGTCCATGC
>JAQBBZ010000127.1:0-2912 GCA_032125735.1 Labilibaculum sp. | reverse complement strand
AGAAATAAGACCAAATATCGGCCGAAAAACTATTTCTAATTCCAGAAAACCATCTTTTTATAAATATTTCAGGTAAAACTTCAAACTTATCTAAAACGTGTTTACGGGCTAAGTCTAAATTGTACTGAATATCCTTATCGTTAGGAGAGTAAAGCAGTGCTCGTTCGAAATTTAAGATTGCCGACGATATTTCGCCTGTTTTATAGTAAGCATTCCCCAGATTAAAATAAATTTCGGGAGCTTCTAAATGCGTATCCAACACAAATTCGTAGGCTTGAATTGCTTTCTCGTATTCGCCTTTTTTATACATCTCATTGGCCTCAGAAATAGGGTTGACTTGAGCCCAAACCTGAGTGCTTAGAAATATGGCGAGTATAAATTGTAATGCTTTTTTCATCTGTTTATAATTTTCATGCCGTTGTCAGATGGCACTTAGCTTGATTAAATTACCATGCTCATGTATGAGTTACTAATTATTTAATCATGGACGTTTCATGTTTTATTTGATAGTACACAATCGACTAATCTATTTGATATTTTTCTCCAATTTGGTGATTGTATCCATACTTTTCTGATACAACTCATCCATTTCCGATGAGCCGGCCGATGGAGAATACCTTGCAAATTCGCAGGTGTCCAGTATGCTTATAAATTCATCTTTAAGTTCTAATTCAACACCTTTACTAAGCAGAATTTCACTAATGTTTTCTTTATTCAGATTCTCCAAAGGTAAATTCAGCTTATCCGATGTATATCCCCAAATTGCTTTTAGAATTTCATCGTAAAACTGATCCTTTTGTTTCGCTTTTAAACTTGCCGAAGCTGCCTTTAACCTTTTCATTGCAACACGATTGGCGCGTTTGTTTTTTAATTTAGCTGTGTCGGCATTCTCTTTAATTCGTTTTCGATTGAATACAAATGCTAAAATAAATAGGAAGAAAGGAATGATATACGCTAAATAGAAATTTGTTGTTCCAAAGAAAACTTCACCTTTCAATTGAGGACTGAAATCGTTGGTTTTAATAAAACGGATATCTTCTCCAAGAAACTTCACTTTCTCTTTAGAAAAAGAGCTAATAATTGTTCCTGAAGCATCTCCTTCGCCTTTGCTTACTTTTATATTAAATTTTGATGTAGAACGAGTTCTAAATATTTTCGCGTTTGGATCGAAGAAACTGAAGTCAACGGCAGGAATTTCGAAGTTCCCAGCGTGTCGCGGAATAATTAAATATTCGAAAGTAGTTGAGCCTGTCATTCCTGTTTCAGAGCTTTTTAGGTTTTGGGAAGTTTTTGGATCATAAACTTCAAAATCGGCAGGGAATTTAAATTCCAAGGGTTTAATTAATTTCAAGTTTCCGTTACCAGCAACTTTTACCCGCATTGTAATTGCATCATTTGCTTTAACCGAATCTTTATCGATAGTTGTGGTCAAATCAAAATTCCCAACTGCACCGTCAAAACTTGCAGGTTTATTTGACGGAAAGTCTTTTACCTGAATTTTAATTGGCTTACTTTTTCGAGGAACTTTAATATCTTGATAATTATTAAAGAAATCATCAAAAAAGCCACTTCTCTTGTTCGCTTTGGCTTGTCGGATAATAACCTCTAATTCAAAAGGATCAATGGTAATTTCACCAGTGTGTTGGGGAAAAAGAATTAATTTGCGAATGATTCCGGTATTGTAAATAGTACCATTAATATTTTCTCTTTCTAAGGCAATTTGCCCTGGTGTTGGTACTTCCTGACTTAAAAACCCGTCAAACGGAGGGAATTTTGAATCGCCAAATCCAGCAATGGTAAGTCGTGTGTATACTTTAATGGTTGCCACAATGTGCTCTCCCATGTAAACACTACTCCGATCTAATTTTACCTTAACAAATAAATTATCTTCTGTGATTTTTTGACTAGAAGCTGAGTTTTGCGATTGTTTTGATTCCGATTCCTGCTGGGTTTGATTCACTTTAACAACTTCAATTGTTAGGGAATTAGATGTTTTTGTTTCACCGTCAACAGAAATTGATGCAGGTTTTATATTAAACTTACCTTCCTCTTCTGCTAAAAGAACATAAGTGTACGAGTAGGAAGAGTTTGAAGTAACTTTTCCATTAATTATTTGCGTACTCATACTACTGGAAGTAGAAGGCCCCATGAGAACCCTGAACCCATCAAGAGCAGGAAGTTGAATGTTTTTGCCCTTGCTGTTAACGGAATAAGTTAAACGAAATTGTTCGCCTAGTTCCACCACATTGGGTGCCGAAGCAGTAAATTTAATTTCATCGGCAAATACCGATGTTGTAATTAAAATGACTGTTAATAATGAGAAAAATATTTTCTTCATCTGTAGAATAATTGTGTTTCAGATGTTATAAATGCTATTTAATAGTCTGCTAATAGTATCACAAATTTACTGATTAATCGAGTAGGAATAACCAATTTGAGAAGATCAATTACCAATCCTTTTTAATTTTTGTTCTTTTAGTCTTTTGAGCTTCCGCTTTTGCTTTCTGAACCTTTTCTTGAACCTTCTTTTCATCATTTTCAAGAGCCTCTAATAAACGTTTAGCGTCTTGTTCAGAAATTTTATTTTTCTGTTCTTCAGGATTTTCTTTCTTTTTATCCTGATCTTCAGGCTTGTTTTTCTGATCTTCCTGATCCTTCTTATCTTGATCCTTTTTGTCTTGATCTTTCTTGTCCTTATTTTGGTCTTTATTCTGATCCTGTTTCTTTTTTTCCTCTTCTTCTTTCTGCTTCATTTTCTTGGCGTATTCCAAATTGTATTTGGTTTCTTGCGAATTTGGAAAATTACGAAGCGATTCTTTATAGGCTTGTATACTTTCATCAATTTTACGATTCATCAAAAGGGTATTACCAATGTTGTGGTAAATTTCCCCGAGTTTCTTTGGATCCTGTTC
>JAQBBZ010000126.1:0-10253 GCA_032125735.1 Labilibaculum sp. | reverse complement strand
CCAACCTCCGACATTAAAACCATGCGATACTTATCAAGGTCTTCTTGTTTTAAAGCAAAAATACCCGAGAAGTAATGCTTGTAAATACTGATACTTCCTCTAAAAACAGCTTGATTTGATCCCTCCTTAAACAATGGAGTTCTCTCTTCTACCCTCTTATTATTTGATAATTTAGAGGCTGTTCTATTTGTACTGCATGAAAAACAAATCAAGCAGGAACTAATTAGGACTAAAAGTACTCTCATCAATTATCGTGTTAAATTCTCTATTCTCGAACTTGATATCCGTAAAATCTCCAGTCGATTCAATCATTTTAATACTACTTACTGCCAAATCTGTTTTTTCAAACCGAATCTCAACACCAGAAACATAAGCTTTTAAATCTTCGCTTTGAGGATTTAGAGTTAATAGGTATTGCTTGGCAGATTCCTTTAAACTCATTTTGAAATCTTTATTTTTGCCCAAATCGCCTTTTATTGCACCTAACATTAAATCGTTAATCTGCTTAAAGATAGCATTGGAATTTGCATCAAATTGATTCGTTTTATTTTTGTCTTTAATGATAATATGATCACCATTAAATAAAATTAAATACTTAAATGGCTCAGTATATTCCCACCGAAGTTGATTCTCCTTTTTAAAACGAAAAAGTCCCTCCGAAACAATTGCTTCGGTCATAAAACTCAAATGCTTTTCCTGTACAAATCGACTTTTTATGGTTTCAATAGACGACGCCACTTTATTAATCTCATTTTGCACAGCCTCTACATCTTTCACCAAAGTGAAATTTTGAGCTTCACCTTTTAATGTTGATAAACAAAAAACAAAACCCAAACACAATAAAGCTTTTATATATATTCTCCTCATACAATTTGTTCTTAGATAAAAGTCTTCGCTTTTTCATTCAACTTCAAAGCAATATCAATTCTTTGAGTTTTATAATTATTTTCTTTCAAAAAAGGGATTAATCCCTCTAAAATGGAGAGAACATGTGGTGAATGATCATGTAGCAACACAATATCACCCGATTTCAATTCCTTTTTTATTTTTTGCAAAGCTTTACCACCCTTATAATCTGAGGTATCAAAAGAACGAATCGTCCAACCGATACATTTTAGATTAAGGCTTGTTACCGCTTTTGCAATATTTGGATTACTAACGCCAAAAGGTGGTCGGAAATATTCCGATTTGCTTCCTGATAAGCGTTCAATAATCTCATTCGTTTTTTCCAATTCGGTAATCATATTCTTCACCGATTTTGCGGGGAATTTCACTTCATGTAAATAGCTGTGATTTCCAACAAAATGACCATCATTAAACAAGCGCTGTGCCAATATGGGATTTTCCTCAAGATGTTTTCCAATACAAAAGAAATTGGCTTTAATTTGGTGTTTTTTCAACAGATTTAAAACAGCTTCGCTTTGTTCTTGTGGTCCATCATCAAAACTTAAGAATATTTCTTTCTCCGAATTAGGAATCTCACAAATAATTGGCATAAAAAACTGCCATTTTACATTTATCACTCCAAAAAGCAACACACACACATAAATCAACAATCCAATAATCAGAATGACCCAAGCATAGGCAAACTGAACAGCTCCCAAAATAAAGGAAAGCAGAGCAAGCAAAATAGCGGCTATATTGGTTATTGTGAACTTTGACATTCTGTTACTAAAATAAATGAATATGAATTATGTCTTGATGAATTTACAAGTAAAACCTTTTTAATCTTTTGATCTCTATCTCCCTGTAAATAAGCCGCTTCAGCAATACATCCATTCTGGATTGCCATTTGTGCCATCCACAATGCAAAACTTGTATCGGTATCGAAACTTCCTGAGCAATGTTTAAAGCCTGCTATTATCGAATTCTCAAAATCGGTATTTAGTAAAGAAACTAAGTTTTTGGTGTTAGGTGTTCCATCCAGACCCAATAGTAATAAATTGATATCGCTTGAATGTAAATTGTGCTTGGCTAAAAACTTCTTGAGTAAACGATTACAATCGCAGGTTGCCTTACGATGAATCTCAACATCTACTAACTTGGAAGATTTTGAGTTTCCCTCTTTTGCTGATAAAACAAAGAAACCAGCACCTTCTCCTAAAATCACGCCTGAATTAGAAGCCTTTTTAAGGCTGTTCTTGTCTAATTCTTTCTCTGCCAAACAACCCATTTGTTTCCACAGATTTAAACTAAGAGGCGTTAATTCATCAAAGCCACCAAGCAAAATATTTTTAGCCTCTCCTTCCTCAATCATCATTATCGCATCAATCACGCCTGTTTCAAAAGACATCTCTTTTTGCGAAAAAGTATAATTTGGTACTCGCAAACCTTTAATTAAAGCAATTTGTCCTCCAACGGCATTGTGTGTAGATCGAATAAAAGCAGTGGGGTTCATTAATTTCTCACCATTCTCGTGCATTTGTTTTAAAAACACACCTGTATCATCAATACAACCTAATCCGGTTGTTGTTATTATAGCATCAATAATATCCGATTCAACTTGATGTAAACAATCGAAGGCTGAAACCAGGCTAAATTTCACGAGTCTGCTCATGCGTCGTAACATGGCTGGCGGTATATACTCTTTATATGCCGGATCGATCACCTTAAGACTCGAATTTTCAGACAAAACAGTATTCTCCGGCCATTTTTCAGTTCCCAGTGTTTCCTGAGCTGAAACCATCGATGATGCATTTATGTATATGGCCATTTTTATATTTTTGAAAATATAAGACTACTATTATTCCCGCCAAAACCAAATGAATTCGAAAGCACGTGTTTTATTTCAGACTTCCCATACTGATCTATTGGAACAATATTTGAATCTTCATCCGCTTCAGAAAAATTTAAACCGGCATAAAGCTCTTGGTTTTGTATTGCCATGATTGAAAAAACACCTTCAATACCTCCACAAGCACCTAAAGTGTGACCTGTAAATGCTTTTGTAGAACTAAAAGGAGGATTACTCTCTCCAAATAAATTACAAATTGCTTTCGCCTCCGATGAATCGTTATTTGGCGTACCAGTACCATGAGCATTTATATAGGAAATATCAGCACATTTTAAACCAGCAACTGCCATAGCTTTTTGCATGGACAGGCTGGCTCCGATCCCTTCGGGTGACGATGCCGTTTGATGATGAGCATCATTCGCATTGGCATATCCTGATAAAACAGCAAGAGCTTTGTTGGGTTTGGCAAGATTTCCAGCCTCCAAAACAATAAAACCAGCTCCTTCGCCTAAATTTAGTCCTGCTCTGGATCTATCAAAAGGTCGACAATACTCACTATCGAGTATCATTAAACTATTAAATCCATTTAGAGTAAAACAAGCTAAGGCATCTGTTCCTCCTGCAATTACTCGATCTGCTCTACCCGACTTAATCAGACGAGCGCCCATCATTATAGCGTTTGCCGCAGATGAGCAAGCTGTGCTGTAGGTTGTAATAAATCCTTCAATACCCAGGAAAGAAGCCATTTTTTCGGTAGAATCACCACATGGGTGAAGATTCAGAATTTTATGCAAGTCTTTCTCCGACTCAAAATCAGCAATCTGTTCAGTCAAATCCATGCCTCCAACTGTTGTTCCTGAAACTAAAGCACAAGTTTTTAGCTCATCAAGCGTTAAATCAGCCATTTTAGTGGCCTCCCGAACAGCAAGAATCCCCAACAGACTGGTTCGGGAAATCAATTCATCCTCACCAATGCCTAAAATGGATTTCAAGTCCGCATTGGAATATTTAACTTCTCCCAGAACAAATTGGTCTCGAAGTCTTGTTTGTAAGTATTTAATGGGTGCAATTCCCGTATGCCCATTTTGAAGAGCATGGATATTCTGCTCCAGCCCTAAACCTAGAGCCGAAACAATACCTAAACCTGTTACAACAACCTTTCTCGACATAGTGCTGAGTTGATACTATTTATGAATTCGCCTTAATGTACTGTGCCATACTTGTTAAAGTAGCAAACACTTCACGTCCTTTATTTGGATCTGTTATTTTGATTCCGTAATCACGTTCCATTAAAACAATTAATTCCAAAGCATCAATAGAATCAAGGCCTAAACCATCACCAAAAAGAGCTTGATCAGCTTCTATCTCATTCGGTTCGATATCTTCCAGGTTTAACTGCTCAATTAACTTGATCTTTAATTCTTCAATTAATGAATCCATTCTATTATTTATTTAAGTTGTTAATATTATCTATAGTAAATGGGTACAAACCTATTTCTGATTTAGAAACCAAAAATAATTTTGCGCAATAATTAGTTTCACTTTCGTAATTCACCCAACCTACGACAACTAGTTTAGCCGCAGCGTTTTGAAATATCATTTCGGTTTGCTGATGCAATAATTGCGCATCGAAATTTTCAGATACGAAAAAGTAATTTTCTCCTTTTATTTTGTTTTTTATTGCGATCTCACCTATTAAAATATTAGGTAAGGTATATACGAATAATGCCGGACTCGCAATATCTTTAGTGCTTTCCCAGTAGGTCATATCCGTTGCTAAGGTAGATTCTGAATTTGCAAATACCATGGCAATTTCTTCGTTTTTATATTGTTCCCGGTCTATGTTTCGAAACAAAACCTCAGCGGCTATGAATGCAAGCTTACACTGTGCATCCATTTTATAAAACTTCGGATATTCTAGCTTTTCTGATTTATAAAAATCCTTTAAAAAAGCTTTTAAATCTTTTTCATTCGATTTAAAAACAAGCTTTGAATCCTCAGTAATTTCTGCACCGGATACAGAACAATATTTTAATATCTGCATAGCCTATTATTTTGAATAAAGAATTGCAGCATTACAACCGCCAAACCCTGAAGCAATTTTCAGAAATGAATTGAAGTTGAAATCCTCTGTTCTTGTCACTAAATTAATTTGTTCGGACACACCATAATTGATAAATCCTTTTGTTCCTACAGCTTTTGATTCATTCATAGCACAGAGAGTTATTATTGTCTCAATAATTCCTGCGGCACCAAGAGTATGCCCAAAAAAACCTTTCAAACTATTAACCGGCACATCATTTAGTTGAGCTAAATTTATTGCTTTCGATTCCATTTCATCGTTGTACATTGTTGCAGTACCGTGCGCTGAAATAAATTCTGGTTTAATTTGTGCTTGATTCAAAGTAGATGTAATGGCATTTGCCAGTCCATCACCCGTGCGCGAAGGCCCGGAGATATGATTTGCATCGTTGGAAGAAGCTCCTGCAACGCATGAAGCTCCATTAAAAATTGCTTGTGTGGAATCGGTCGTTAATACAAGAGTTCCAGCACCTTCGCCTAAAGAAAGACCATCTCTGTTTAGATCAAATGGTGTGCATGAATTGTTACTTAGTGCTTTAAAAGAATTAAAACCTGACAACACAAACTCAGAGATCAAATCAGCTCCGCAAACAATCACATGTTTGTACTTTTCCGCCTTCAATAATCTTACTGCCATCACCTGAGCTAAAACACTGGAAACACAAGCATTTGAAACAAGTACAGGACGGTTTACAGCTCCAAAATATTCCCCAATTTTCTTAGCACTCTCCCACAAATGAATGTCTTGAGTTCTTTCGTTTACTTCCTCAAGAAACCCAACATTTCCTTTTGTTGTGGCAAGAATCAACAAACAATCCTCTGTTTTAATATCAACTTTTGTTTTAGAAACAGCATCCTTTATTGAAAGAATACACAATTTCTCAAAAAGAGATAATTCCACGTCTATTTTCTCATTTAAGCAATGCTCATTAAATAAGGATCTGTTTAAATATGAAATTGGATGAATCGCACCTTCAGTATGATAACGTAATCCTGAATGTCCATCTAATACACTACTGAAATTTTCATTTGAAGTAAAACCTAATGAACTTATAATGTTACTTCCCGCTACAAAGACTTTATTCATTCAATTTTTAAATTTGCTTAAGCCAACTAAAAAGAACCTAAGCTATAAGTAAAGTGTGTAATTTTTATTCCGAAATTCCAACCGAAATTTTCCAATCATTATAAAAATCAGGACAACACAATAACAATTGGCCTTCCTTATCAGTAAAAACTTGTGTGGTTTGAGCTTTTACTAACACCGCCATATCGGCTTCTCGATATATTGTATATTCGAAAACTAGTTTAGCTGCTAATGAACTTATAAATTTGGTTTCAATAACCAATTTATCCCCATACTTTGCGGATTTTTTATAACTCAATTTCATATCCACAATAGGAATAAATAATCCTTTTGCAGCTACATCCAGATACCCCAAACCAAATCTATCTCCAAAACATTCGCGTCCGTCTTCCAAAAATTTGACATAACTGCCATGCCAAACAACTCCCATTGAATCAACCTCACTAAAACGTATATTTATTGTTTTTTGAACGACCAAACTCATTATTTTTAATCTTTTTAATACTATAATTCAAGTTATAGATAAAACCAAAATCTCATAATATAGTACAATGTAAATGCTATTAAAAGCGCGGCAAAGATACAAACGAAACAATAAATAAAGGTCTTTTGAGTTACTAAAAACTCATAAAAACAAAGAAAACTCAAGTAGTTTAAAATACAGTCTGAAATTCTGACTCTTACGGCCACAAACACAATTTTGTAAGAGCGAAAATATAATTTGGAGGTTTATTCTAACTTTATTAAATAAAGAGGCACTAAAATTCTGAAGCTTAATTGGGTAAGATATTATATCCCAATCCATCTTTTCTTCAATTCTTGAATTTGCAATAACATTTCCTTAAATTTCATATTTTTGTGTCCACTTATACAATTCTCAACAGGATGAAAAAACCTAATTTCAGAAATAAGAACGAAGAAGAAATCAAGGCTTATATTGCTAAAAACAAATTAGAAGCTCAAAGAAGTGACACGGGCTTATACTACATTATCTGCGAGGAAGGTGAAGGTGTTAACCCGACTTGCGATTCAAATATCATGATTAGCTACATTGGCTATTTAACTAATGGCATAATTTTCGATCAAAGCGAAAGCTTAGAGATTAATCTATCGGTTGTTATTGAGGGCTGGAAAGAAGGAATCCAGCATTTTAAAGAAGGTGGTGAGGGAATTCTATTAATTCCTGCTCATTTGGCATATGGTAATACCGACTATGGCTCCATTCCTGGAGGATCAGTCCTTATTTTCGATATTCTACTGACTAAGGTGTTATAGAACCACAACTGGCTTCAATTGCAAAGTATTTAAGAGTGTCACTTCTCATAAAACACATTACCAATTAGTAATTAAAAAAAACAGAATTAATATTGGGAATATTACAATTAGGCCCAACCAAGCATTACCTGAATGTTTGCATGTCGCTTGATATAAAGGCCTTTCCGTTCCTTTAATCAAACTACGCAACAACTGAAAAACATATCGTAATGCTCCTCCCAACAAACAAAAAATAGCCAAATGCATAGTTCTTATTTAATTAAACCTGACAAGTTTTAACACTTATCAGGTCTAGATCGCTTATAGCCATTTCAATGGCTTCGTATTTAATAGTTAAGGATAATGAATTAAACGCGTTTCATCATTCCTTCTATTTCTCTGATTTGCGCTGTTAACATTTTTTGCTTGTCCAATTTTTTAGCTTCCTGCAAATAATGTAATGCCAGATTCTTGTTGCGCTTCGAAAGAGCAATTCCAGACAAATTCAATTTAGCAACTGCTTGATCTGTTTTCAATCGAAGACCGGTATCCAAGGCTTTTTTAAAATTCTTTTCAGCCTGTGCGTTATTTTGCTTTTGTGCTCCAACTAAGCCCGAAAGATAATAGTAATATGCTTCCTGACCCTTAATCATGTTTTCGGGATTTTTTACTCTCCCCAACACCTTTCCTGAAGCTTCAAACTTATTTTTCCTCACAAAATAAAAGGCAATTAAATTCATTTCGTTTTTGAAATGAAATAGAACAAAAATTCCGGAAACAAGAACTGCTAATATGCCAGAGCCAACTAAGGCCAGAACAAAAAGAAAGATGGATCCTAAAAATAGGATTCCTGCAATTATCAACCGCACATATTTTCTTATCATGATAATGGTTTTTAAATTTAATGCTACAAAACAAAGCATTTTTTCATATAAACCAAGCATTTTTGGCTGGTCTTTTTTCCTATTCTTTTAAATGTGTTTATAATTTCACGCTATATAACTCAATAAGCGCAGAATGCAATTAACAAATCCTTTTAGCACACTTATCGTCTAAATCCACTCTATTTTACTCACAGTGATTGACTTCGCTGATCAAGATGTGTAATTTTTGAAGGTGCAAATATAATTCTATCTATTTTAATAAAATGTCGGTTCAGATATGCCTTATAAAAGACATCAAAAAAAAAATCCAGACAAGTGTTTAAAACTTCTCTGGACTAATATTTTATTTTAATATCGACAAACTAAAAGTTTATTCGATCATGCTATTATTCTCCTATTGCCTTTCGAAATGAGTTTGCTCGTTCAACAAAATCTCCGAACTCTCCATATTCAATAAAACGACTAACGTATCCTTCACACTTTTTACAAACTCCTTTAATTAAAATATCATTCATATCATTAAGGATATTTTCCCTCACCTCTACTCCCTCGATGCATACATCTTTACAATGGACGCAATAGGTGCCCTCCTGTACGATATAACGGTAGGCTTCCTTCTCCTCTTCGTCTAATAAAATATTAAGCTGAAACTGATTTAAACGGATTTCCTTTAATGTATTCATAGTTTATTTTTGACTATTTACAACTTACCAAAAGTGTAAAATACAATATTGCAGCAGTTTACAACTATCTTATTTCTTGGAATTAATTACTAGTTTTCTTTTAATAATTTTCTGCCAGATTCAATATGCTTATCCCAAAAGTAGTAAAATTCTGCGATATGCTTTCGACTAAGCCGAAGCATCTTCATTGTCCATAAACTTAGTAATGAAAACAAGGTAGAAAGCCATAGCAACAGATTAAATAAACCCGGACTTTGAGAGACAATTTGCTGAATACTTACCATCCCTAAATCTGTTCCTATTACCTCTCCAACATCCATAAAATTCTCGCTTAGCAATACTAGCATGCAACTTATAGCAATCAGTCCGAATAATACACGTAATACCTTAAGGAAATTCTTCATTCTTTCTGTGGAATGACCTTTCGTATAGATCTCTACAAATTTACCCGCGGATGATTTCAACCAGCTTTCAAAATCATTTTTAATCATCTTATTTCTGTAAATCCTTACTGCTTTTTCTAACTTTATTAACTCCCTATTACAAGGGAAATTTTCAAAACGACTACAAAACTAATAAAATAATCATAAAATAAAACTTATATTGATAATGCCTGTGTCTTTACAACTAAAAAGAACATCAATCATTTTTTGATTACAGAAATATAATAAGACTCAAAACTCTTTTTATTTTAATAATCCTTTTATCTTTGCATAAAATATGATGAAAAATGAGTTTATACCGATTATTTATACGTCCACTTTTAATTCAGTTCGATCCTGAAACTATTCACCGATTCACTTTTACTTGTTTTAAGCTATTTCAGAAGTCGAAAATTGTTCGGACTTTAGTTTCTGCTCAGTTTAGAGTTAAAGATTCATCATTAGAAAGAGAACTTTTTGGCTTAAAATTTCCAAACCCGGTTGGTTTAGCAGCTGGATTGGATAAAAATGCTGAAGCTTTTGACTTTTTAGGAAGTATGGGCTTTGGTTTCATCGAAATTGGCACTCTTACACCAAAAGCACAACCTGGAAATCCAAAACCTCGTTTGTTTCGTTTTGTTAATGATAAAGCATTGGTGAACCGCATGGGCTTTAATAATGAAGGCGTTGAAGAGGCTGTTAAACGATTACGTTTAAAAAGAACCCATGTAATAATTGGTGGAAATATCGGTAAAAATAAAAATACACCTAACGAAGAAGCTACTGATGATTACTTAAAGTGTTTTAATGCTTTGTATCCTTATGTAGATTATTTTGTGGTGAATGTAAGTTCTCCCAACACGCCTAACCTGAGAGAACTACAAGGGAAAGAGCCTTTAAAAAAGCTCTTGAATGAAATTATGGATTTGAACAGAAGTAAATCAAAAACCAAACCTGTACTTTTAAAGATTGCTCCCGATGTAAACAATTCACAACTGGATGATATTATCGAAATTGTTCAGGAAACTGCGATTGACGGAATTGTTGCCACCAATACAACCATCTCCCGTGAAGGATTATCGTATCCGGAAAGTGAAATTAAAAAGG
>JAQBBZ010000125.1:0-10162 GCA_032125735.1 Labilibaculum sp. | reverse complement strand
TGCTAAACAAACAATTTTGCCAACCACCAATGCCATGCAACAAATAACCATCAGAATGAGTCACAACATTCGCATTAAAATTAACATCAACCTCAGTAGCCCCTAAAATAGCAACATCCACCATTCCTGCAAAATTCCCTTTGCTATGATAATTATAACTGGTAAAAGGACTGGTCCAAACATGATTTGGATTTTCCCGCATTGAACGTACTCCTTCCAAATCAAAAGTCTGACCATCTAAAATGTATTCAACAAGGCCATCTTCAAGCATTTGCACGAGATACTCATTACTTCCACCCCTAGCAAATCGGGCTTTTATGCCTTTTTCTTTCATTATCTTGCCAAAAAATTCACCAATGGCCAATGATGTACCTCCTGCCCCAGCTTGAAATGAAAATCCATCTTTAATAATTCCTACTTCCTCGCAGAACTTTGCTGTCAATTCAGCTATAAATAAACGATCCGGACTCTTAGTGATTTGCGTAGTGCCTGAAATAATTTGTTCTGGAATTCCAATCCGATCCATTTCAACTGTAAAATCAACGAAATTCCCCTGAATTTGCCATGGGACACAAGGGAAGGCAACCATATTATCTGTAACTACAATTACTTTATCAGCGAACTGAGAATCGGCTAAAGCAAATCCTAGTAAACCTGAGGCTGATTTACCAGTAAGACCATTGGCATTTCCAAAAGAATCCGCGCAAGCCGCTCCTATAACCGCAATATCAATATGAACTTCTCCATCCTGAATAGACTGATATCTTCCCCCATGGGAACGCAAAACGGCCACTCCTTTCATTTTTCCTTCAGAGCAAAACTTCCCTAAAGGGCCATTCATACTTCCATCGATGCGAGAAATAGTTCCGTCTTCAAGATAAGGAATCAGATGTTCGTGACAAGGAAATGAAGCTGATGGAAACCAAACTAAATCCTTTACTCCCAGCTCATGGGCAATATCAAATATCTTGTTTGCCAATAAATCACCATTTCGGAAATGATGGTGCGTGGAAATCGTCATACCATCAGCCAAACCAGCTCTAATCAATGCATCTTTTAAATCCTTTACCTTTTTATTCCCATCAGCAGGATAATCTGCATTGATTGAAATCTTAGAGCTGTATTTTCGTTTAGTAGGTATAAATTTCCCAACTCCCATGAAAGGAATTGCCTCTTCCCCATTAATTACAGTTGGCACCATTCGTCCAACCGCATTTTTAATCAATTTAACCGACATATTCGCTCCTCCAATCTTTAGATAGTATTCCAAGATTAATTGCCAACTCCAGCATTTTTAATTGTCTTTTTACCACTGGAGGATCTACCATTTTAGTTCCAACAGAAACGACAGATAATCCATTCTTTTCAGCTTCACAAAAGGCATTTACTATTTTCTTAGCCTTTTCAATTTCATCCGCATTTGGTGCAAAATTTTCATGGATTACAGATATCTGCCGAGGATGGATACATCCCATTCCCTGAAAGCCTAATGATTTTGATCTTTTCACATTTTCGGCCAATGCACACATATCGCCAACATCAGAAAAAACGGAATCTATTGGCTGTATTTTTGCGGCATGGCAAACATTCACAACCCGCATTCTTGCGTACAATGATTCTGAACCTATATTAGTTCGCTGAACTCCTAAATCTGCAGTATAATCCTCCAAACCAATTGCCATAGCCACGATATTACGCGAGGCTGATGCAATTTCATAAGCATTTTCAACACCAAGCGCACTCTCTATAATTGGCATTAAAAAGATATCCTGCATGAGATTTACTTGTTGTCTAATTTTAGCAATTTCTTCTTCAACCCGATCAATCTCTGTACGGGATTCGCATTTAGGTATTAAAATAAGATGAACATTATGAGGTACAATAAAAGCCAAATCTTCAAGCCCTAATTCGCCTTGATTAATTCGAACCATTCTTTCAGCACCGTAGAAGTTTTGTGTACGCAGTGCGTTACGCACAATATATCGGGCATCATTCTTTTTTGAGACTACTACAGCATCTTCCAAATCGAGTATAATCCCGTTGGGTTTATGGATACCGGCATTAAGCATCATGTAAGGTGTGTTTCCAGGAAGATACAATCTTGAAAACCGAAATTGATCTTTATTCGATTGATATAAATTCTCAGGAATAAAATCTAAAAGAAATTCTTTTTCAGAACTAACAACCTGCTTTATTGCCGATTCCATTCGAGCGGCTATCACATAAGTTAATGCACCACTATCAGTAATTACGACCAATGCATTCTCTATTGAAAAGAAAGCTAGGATTGATCTACACAAGTCTTCGATTGACTTCCCATAAAAAACCTTCAACTTAGATTCCAATTCGAATATTATTCCTCCTGATGGTTTTAATTCAATACTAACTAAACAATCTCCTTTGCTATTAGCATCATAATTTCCAGCTATACCTATTCGTTCTCCAAGTTCCATAAATAATGAGATTTAGATTGCCAAAATATTCAACTAAAAAAAAGGAGAAGCAAGAACTCAAATAATCAGTTCCCACCACTCCTCTTCATTACCATTTTACATCTGATCAATTAATGTATATAAATATAGCATTTTAGACGAGATAAAAAAATGACATAGCTCAAATTTCATTAACTAAAAAAGGGTTGTCGAAACCGACAACCCTTTACAATATCTAAAATGATGACTTTCTACATCAAGAAACTCAATAAAATACCAGCTGCTACTGCCGATCCAATAACTCCTGAAACGTTAGGTGCCATTGCGTGCATTAACAAGTGATTTGTTGGATCATTTTGTAATCCCATAGTTTGAACAACACGAGCACTATCAGGCACTGCCGATACACCTGCTGCACCAATCATTGGGTTAATAGGACGATCTTTTGGTGATAACCAATTCATAATTTTACCAAAAATAACTCCTCCAGCTGTAGCCACAATAAATGATGCTGCTCCCAATCCGAAAATTAAGATCGAATCTTTAGTTAAGAAAACATCAGCTTGAGTAGACGCACCAACTGTAACACCCAATAAAATTGTAATTGTGTTAATTAACGCATTACTTGCCGTATCAGCTAAACGATTGGTTACGGTTGATTCTTTTAATAAGTTACCAAAGAATAACATACCCAAAAGAGGTAATGCTGTTGGCGAAATAAATGCTGTTAACAACAATCCAATAATAGGGAAAATTATTTTTTCAAGACGAGACACAGCACGTGGTGGTTTCATCTTAATTTTTCGTTCTTTCTTAGTTGTTAACAAGTTGATAATTGGAGGCTGAATTACTGGAACCAAAGCCATATACGAATAAGCTGCAATAGCGATAGGTCCAATCAAATTTTTAACTGTTTGTCCATTAGCCATCACGTTCATTCCATTTGCCAGTTTCGATGACAAAAAGATTGCTGTAGGACCATCGGCACCTCCAATAATTCCAATCGCACCTGCTTCTGGTGGAGCAAAACCCAACCAAAGAGCTCCCAAAAAGGTAACAAAAATACCTATCTGAGCCGCAGCACCCAAAATCATTAATCTTGGATTACTAATTAGCGATGAAAAATCAGTCATTGCTCCAATTCCAAGGAAAATTAATGGAGGATACCAACCATTAACTACTCCCGAATAAAGAATATTCATTACTGAACCTGGCTCATAAATTCCTAATTTCAAATTAAAATCTACGGCTTGAAACATTGGAATATTACCAATAATAACACCCATTCCAATTGGAATTAGAAGTAAGGGTTCATAGTCGTATTTAATAGCTAAAAAGATAAAAAACAAACCGATCAACACCATCAACAAGTTACCAGCTGTAACGTTTGCGAAACCAGTGAATTCATAAAAATTCTTTAGACCAACAACAGCACCTGAGTTGTTTTCACAGTCAAGACTCGAGTTCGAAAACTTAAGAAAATCACCATCTATTTTGGCTATACGCGAACCCAGATTTAGAACTTCTGAAGTTGTAACATAATTATTAGAACTGGAGTTCGGATCAATATTTCTTTGCAAATGGGTTACAGTTTGAGGATTATATGTCATCAGAACATTTACTCCTTCTACCGTCCACTTACCTGTAAAACGTTGCTTTACTGAATCCATGATAAATGAATTATCATTTTTGAATTCGAAAATTTTATATCGTTTTACCGTTACATCTGAAATTCCAACAGGATTAGGAATGTAACCATCTTCATGATTAACCCATTTCCCTGTTGTCAATTTTACTGCGGTATCCGATGATTTTTGAGCAATGGAGTTAAACGCTAACCCCATTACCAAAATCATTGAGAATACCAATGAATAAAGTTTTCCCATTATATAGTTTTTGCCTTTAGTCTTGAAATGTTATGCTATTTCAATTAGTACGTCATCCTGAAGAACATTATCGCCAACTGCAACCTTTATGGCTTTAACAACTCCTCCTTTTTCAGCTAACACATTATTTTCCATTTTCATTGCTTCCATAACCAAAAGAGTATCTCCTGGATTGATAGAATCACCAACTGCAATGTTAATTTTAATAATGCTACCTGGAAGTGGTGATTTTACCACTGAAGCTCCCGCACTGCTCTTTTTAATTACACCTTCGCCTGGTTGATTAACAACCGACTTGCGAATTAATTTAGGAGTTTTTGATGATTTCTGATCAATATGAACATCAACATCGTAACTTGTTCCGTTCACTTCAATTTTGGCATTAGATCCTTGAAGATCTTTGATCTCAACATCGTATTCCTGCCCTCGGATTGTAAATTTGAACTTCTTCATTTCGTTTATCTTGGTTGATTCATTACTCCATAAATTTTAGAACTCCATGGAGAATAATTCTTAGTAACTTTTTTAATTGTGATGATATTGCTTTCTTCATCGTGAATTTGGTCAAAGTGCAAATACAAGGCCATTGCAATTGCAGCATTAACACCTCCCTCGATGCTTAAATCATTATCTTCAGCGCAAGGCTTACCTTCTCTCACTAACTTTTTTCTTAAGTTAAGATGTAAGAGCTTAGGTAAATTGACAAAAACAACAACCAGCAGTGCCAATGCAACAAATACAATGGTATAACCTACAATGGCGACAGTCCATCCACCTTGACTTCCTATAGATAAAATATTCATTAACATAGAATTATTTTTTATAATGGAATATTACAATGTTTTTTAGGTGGATTCACTTGCTTTTTAGTCTGAAGAGACTGAAATGCGCGAATCACTCTGAAACGTGTATTACGTGGCTCAATTACATCATCAATGTAACCATATGATGCTGCATTGTATGGGTTTGCAAATGCTTCGTTATACTCAATTTCAGTTTCAGCGATGAATTTTGTTTTTTCATCAGCAGTTAACTCAGCCATTTTTCTTCCGTGAAGTACTTCAATTGCACCTTTTGCACCCATAACAGCGATTTCAGCTGAAGGCCATGCATAATTCAAATCACCACGAAGTTGCTTACAAGACATTACATCATGAGCACCACCGTAAGATTTTCTTAGAGTAACAGTTACTTTTGGAACAGTAGCCTCACCATAAGCGAACAATAATTTTGCCCCATGAGTAATGATACCACCAAACTCTTGACTTGATCCAGGTAAGAAACCAGGAACGTCAACCAAGGTTAGAATTGGAATATTAAAACAGTCACAGAAACGAATGAATCTAGCTGCCTTTCTTGAAGACTCAATATCAAGTACTCCCGCAAGGAAACTAGGCTGATTTGCAACAACACCAACTGACATTCCACCCATACGAGTAAAACCAACAATTATGTTCTTTGCATAGTGACGGTGAACTTCCAAGAATTCAGCATCATCAGCAATCGTATAAATTATATCCTTCATGTCGTAAGGCATGTTAGGATTTGCAGGAATGATTTCATTCAGGATATTATCCATTCTATCGATTGGATCAAAACACTCTGTAATTGGAGCTTCTTCCAAGTTATTTGAAGGCATGTAAGATAACAGCTTTCTAATAATCATGATACCTTCTTCTTCATCATCAACCATGAAGTGAGATACACCAGATTTCGATGAATGCATTTTTGCACCACCTAGATCTTCAACAGAAATATCTTCACCTGTTACAGTCTTAACAACCTTAGGGCCAGTTACGAACATGTATGACTTCTCTTCTGTCATCATGATAAAGTCAGTAAGCGCTGGAGAATAAACAGCACCACCAGCACAAGGACCGAAAATCGCAGAAATTTGAGGAATAACACCTGAAGCAAGAATGTTTCTTTCAAAGATCTCAGCATATCCTGCCAAAGCAGTAACACCTTCTTGAATACGAGCTCCACCTGAATCGTTCATTCCAACAACTGGGGCACCCATTTTCATTGCCATATCCATGATTTTGCAAATCTTCTGAGCGTAAGTTTCAGATAACGACCCTCCAAAAACAGTAAAATCCTGAGAGAACACAAATACTAAACGTCCGTCGATTGTACCTTGACCGGTAACAACACCATCGCCTAAAAATTTCGTTTTCTCCATACCGAAGTTAGTACAACGGTGTGTAACAAACATGTCAAATTCCTCGAAACTTCCTTCATCAAGAAGCATATCGATTCTTTCGCGAGCTGTAAACTTGCCATTCTTGTGTTGAGATTCGATTCTTTTCTCACCTCCACCAAGCTTAGCCTCTGCTCTTAAATCAATTAACTTTTTAATTTTATCCTGACTAACCATAACTTATTGAGTTATTTATTATTTATTGAGTATTCTTATTTATTGCCACAAATCTCAGTCAACACACGTTGAGTTGATTTTGGATGTAAAAATCCAATCTTCAAACCTTCCGCACCATTACGAGGTGTTTTATCAATAACCTCACAACCAGCTTCCTGAACATCATTTAATGCTTGTTGAACATCTTCTACTGCGAATGCCATATGATGCATTCCGCCACCTGTTTTTGCAACAAACTTACCAATTGGCCCTTCTGGATCTGTAGATTCCAACAATTCAATTTTGGTGTCTCCCACCATAAAAAAAGCTGTTTTAACCTTCTGTTCAACTACCTCTTCCACTGCGTAGCACTCCAAACCCAATACTTTTTCGTAGAATGGAATTGCCTCCTCTAAGCTTTTTACAGCTATCCCGATATGTTCAATATGCGTTGGTTTCATTATAGATATATTTTTAATTAATGTAGATGACAAAAATATCGAATTGAAAAACGGCAATCAATGATCTGTAACATTATAAAAGTTGTTTTTCAACATGTATTAAAAAAAAAGAATTTCCTCTTTGTTTCTAAGAGTCAGATAAATAAGATGAAAATGAGTTGTAAAGTTCCTTAGTTACTATCCAAAGGATCGAAAACCTTTGCGTAAAAAATAAAATCAAAAAAAGCCTCCTTCATTTTCGAAACCAAAGAAACTCTCTTTTAATATAAAACAGAAATATTTTTTACTATTTCTCAACATATCTAAGCATAAAATTTATCCCCTTATTTTTTTGGGGGTATAGCAAGAAAACTCACTCCAGAACTGATTTTTGCGGCAATTCTCTTTTTATCCTTCTTTATAATTCAAATTACACAAGACAAATCACATGGTTTAGAGACCTCTTTTTGTAAGATTGTGTAAAGTCTTTTACCTATATTTGCACTTTGAAACAGGTTTCAACCATTATTATAAATTTCATAAGTAGATTCTAAGATGATACTATTCTTCAAAAAAGACGAAGTACACTTTGTTGTTCAGACAACTAACCAATTGAATGTATTGGATTTTGACAAGCTTTCCTGGCTATTCGGAGATACCACAAAAATTCAAGAGAATGAGATAGAGGGATTTTTTATTGGTCCGAGAAAGGAAATGATTACTCCTTGGAGTACCAATGCGGTTGAAATTACTCAAAATATGGGAATAACAGGGATTCTACGAATTGAAGAGTTTCATTTAGTAGAAAGCGAGAAGGCTGGATACGATCCTATGTTACAAGCTTTTTACAAAAAAATTGGTCAAGATATCTACACTATTGAAAAGCAACCACAACCAATTCTAAATATTGAAAACATTGCTGAATACAACCAGCAAGAAGGTTTGGCTCTTAGCAGTGAAGAGATTGATTATTTGGATGGCGTTGCAAAAAAAATCGGCAGAAAATTAACCGATTCGGAAGTATTTGGGTTTTCGCAGGTTAATTCAGAGCATTGTCGCCACAAAATATTCAACGGTGTGTTTGTTATTGATGGAGAAGAAAAAGAATCTTCACTTTTCCAATTAATTAGAAAGACCTCAAATGTAAACCATAACAGAATTGTATCTGCCTACAAAGACAATTGTGCATTTTTAGAAGGACCGAAAATGGAACAGTTTGCTCCTATCACTCACGATAAAGCAGATTTCTTTCAAACCAAAGATATTAATACTGTTATTTCGCTTAAAGCGGAAACACACAATTTCCCAACAACTGTTGAACCTTTTAATGGTGCTGCAACTGGTACGGGTGGTGAAATTAGAGATAGAATTGCTGGAGGGAAAGCATCAGTTCCAATGGCCGGAACTGCTGTTTATATGACATCCTATCCTAGACTGGAAGCTTCCCGTTCATGGGAAAATGCTACTGATGCCAGAAAATGGTTGTACCAGACTCCTGAAGAAATTTTAATTAAAGCATCGAACGGAGCAAGTGATTTTGGAAACAAATTCGGTCAACCACTTATTTGTGGATCCGTTCTTACTTTCGAACACTTCGAGAATAATAAAAAATACGGTTACGATAAAGTAATCATGCAGGCTGGAGGAATTGGCTATGGCAGATTCGAACAAGCTCAAAAGGATGTTCCTGAAATAGGTGATAAGGTAATTCTTTTAGGCGGAGACAACTACAGAATTGGAATGGGCGGTGGAGCCGTTTCATCTGTTGCAACCGGCGAATTCACAAACTCGATCGAGTTAAATGCAGTACAACGTTCAAATCCTGAAATGCAAAAAAGAGTTTGCAATGCGATTAGAGCAATGGCTGAAATTGATGAGAATCCTATTGTTTCTATTCATGATCATGGCTCAGGCGGACATCTAAATTGTTTATCGGACCTTGTTGAAGAAACTGGAGGTAAAATTGATTTGAATGCGCTTCCTGTTGGTGACCCTACCCTTTCGGCTAAAGAAATTGTTGGTAACGAGTCTCAGGAAAGAATGGGATTAGTTATTAAAGCTAAAGATGTTGCACTTTTAACTCGTATAGCAGATAGAGAAAGAGCTCCTATTTACCAGGTTGGTGAAACAACAGGTGATATGAGATTCACTTTTGAAGATAAAAAAACCGGACAAAATCCAATTGATCTTGGTCTTTCGGAAATGTTTGGGAAACCACCTAAAACTGTAATGACAGATACAACTTTGAATGAAAAATTTGAAGCTGTTGAATATGATATTACTAAAATAGAAGAATACATCGAAAATGTTCTTCAATTAGAGGCTGTTGCCTGTAAAGACTGGTTAACCAACAAGGTTGACAGATCGGTAACAGGTAAAGTTGCGATGCAACAATGTGCTGGTCCTCTTCAGTTGCCATTGAATAATTTGGGTGCTGTTGCAATTGATTTCCAGGGAGAAAAAGGAATTGCGACCTCTATTGGACATACACCAATTGCTGCTTTGGTTAATTCTGAAAATGGCAGTCGATTATCTATTGCTGAATCCTTAACCAATATGGTTTGGGCTCCAATTGAACAAGGACTTAAAGGCGTATCATTATCTGCGAACTGGATGTGGCCTTGTAAAAATCCAGGTGAAGATGCTCGTTTGTATCAGGCTGTTCAATCAATTAGTGATTTCGCCATTGAATTGGGAATTAATGTTCCTACCGGAAAAGATTCTCTTTCCATGACCCAAAAATATGGAAAAGACGATGTCGTTTATTCTCCGGGAACAGTTATCATTTCAACTGTTGGTGAAATAATTGACATCAAAAAAATGATTTCTCCAGTTCTGAAAAATGTTACTGATTCTCACTTAATCTACATGGATTTCTCGAAAGATGATTTCCAATTGGGAGGAAGCAGCTTTGCTCAGATTGTAAATAAATTAGGAACACAGACTCCTGATGTTAAGGATTCGAAATATTTCGCGAATGCATTCACAACTCTTCAGCAATTAATATTAGATGGTAAAGTACTTGCCGGTCATGATATTTCTGCTGGT
>JAQBBZ010000124.1:0-19456 GCA_032125735.1 Labilibaculum sp. | reverse complement strand
CGGATTCGAAATCTGCTCTTTAATTTTATCAATTATAGCATCAATGGAAGTACTAACAAAGTTACGATCACTTTTCACAGGTCGCTTTGAAACGTAACTTATACCTTGCGCTGATGCTGCAAAACCAACACCTGTCAATGCCATTCCGCCGGTAAACAAAATTGAATTTCTTAAAAAAGTTCTTCTTTCCATGATTCCAATAAAAATGATTATTTCAAATTCTTCAATGCAAATGCATAGGCTCCAATTGCAATTGCCTTGCTTGCTCCGAGTTTACTGAAACAAACAGCTAAGCGAGGATTTGGATCATACTTTATAGTTTTATCCGTTCCCGGTATTTTTATATCTTTTGAAAAATCTGATGCAAACTCCTTAAATTCTAAGTCATTATCGATGTTATACACTTTTTGAACCAAACGAGGAAAAGACTCTCCGCTTGCGGTATAGCAATTTCCATTCATTTCTTCTAATGCAGCTGGCATATACAAATCATGAGCACCCGTTAAACCACCACCAATAACAGCGATACCATCGGTAATCGTAAGAAGATTAGCCAAACTATCTCCCAAACATCTTCCAAATAGCTCAAATGCTTTTAGAGCTGCTTTTTGATCTGGATTATTTTCATCCATAGCAACATCGTAAACATCCTTCGGCATCAATTCATCGGAATAAATTCCTGTTGCATTTTCCAGAAAAGTTCTCTGAATAGCACGTGTACTAATTCCCTCTTCTGCAAATCGATCAGGAAAAATACGTGAACTTGTCAACCAAACCTCTGTAGCAATCGAATTGTCACCAATAAATAATTCATCATTGTGCACCAATCCGCCACCAAATCCGGTTCCAAGAGTAACACCTATTAAATTTCGATAACGCTTCGGACTATTTGCTTCCTCCAAGCGTTTATTAATAGCCGGTAATACTCCACCCAAGGCTTCACCATAAGCAAATAAATCACCATCATTATTTATAAAAACAGGCATTGAGAACTTCTCTTCGAGCATTGGCCCTAATGCAATTCCTCCTCTAAATGCAGAAAGGTTTGGCAAATCACCAATAATTCCATTTTTATAATCAGCAGGACCTGGAAATGCAAAACTAATTGCAACAGGTTTCTCCGAAAGCAAATTAAGAACTTCCTGAAAACCATCAGTAATTGTCTTCAAACAAAGGTCAAGCTGATCAGCATTTGATGGCTTACGAATTGGTTCAACAATTTCTTCCCCACTTTTCATTGCTGAAAAAACAAAATTTGTTCCTCCTGCATCAAGAGTTAAAACAACTCTTTTATCGTTCCAAATATTCATATGCCTTCTTACTTTCTTTTATAAAATGATAATCCAAAAATATAACCGATACACACCAGTGTAACAACAAAACCAGCCATAAGTGAGAAGATATCTGCCACAGCACCAAAAATTACTGGAACAATAGCTCCTCCAATAATTGCTGTCACCATCAATCCGGATATCTCATTGCTTCTCTCAGGCATTGCATCAATTGTAATTGAAAATACCAAAGGAAAAATATTTGCAAAGCCTAAACCAATCACGAATATAGCTGCAAATCCCATTACTGAACTTGTTGCAATATAAAGTCCGGCAATTCCTATCAAAGCCAAAAGTGTTGTGATTTTTAAAAATCTGGATGGAGACATCCAATTTAAGATGACACCACCTAAAAATCGACCAGTCATTAAAGCAAGGAAGAAAAATAAAGTTCCCCACAAGCCCAATTCCTTAATATCAAAATTGAATTTGTGTTCTAAATAGTTTGGTAGTTTTGCACTCATACTTACCTCTGCACCAACATATAAGAATATGGCCAAAACCATAAAGAAAACATATGGGTTTTTCAACAAGGCTAAAACAGAACCAAATGAAGCTGGAGATGCAGATTCATCTTTCTTTTCCTCAATTTTAACAAACCAAAGATAAACAGCGGCTATTAATACAATTACAGCATACACAGGAAATAAAAGTTTCCAATCTAAACCCCAATATTGAGCCGCTAATAATGGCAATAATGCACCCGAAAGTGATCCAATTGCTTTTATAAATTGTCCAAATGATAAATTTCTTGAGTATTTTCCTTCAGGAGAAACATCTCTCATAATAGGATTCCCTGCAACCTGTAACAAAGTTGCTCCAGTTCCCAACAACAAAAGAGAACCTAATAATAAACCAAAGGATGAAAAATTTCCTAAAATTGGTAATACTAATCCTGCTAGCGCAGCGATCATACCCAATATCAACACTAATTTCTTTCCTTTTCTATCCTGATATAATCCCATTGGAACAGAAAGAAGTCCAAACATGATAAAACCCATGAATGTAACCAGACCTGCCATAAAATTTGAAAGTTGATATTCATTTTGCAGTTGACTGGTTAGTGGACCAACAACGTCACCAAATCCCATGCACAAAAAAGCCAAAAAAATCGGTCCTGATTTCAGATAATTATTTTTCATAAATTCAAGTAATTATTAACGTTCTATTAATTTAGGTTTCAATTCTATTCTTGTGTTTTTACTCTCTTTGGTTCTGATTACATCCTCCAATATATCTACTGAATGCTTAGCAATACTATCAATAGGTTGAGCAATAGAAATTACTTTAGGCATTGAATAATCGAAAATATCCAGATTATCAAAACTGACAAAAGTGATTTCTTTAACCTTTTCAGGATAAAGCATATTCATCAACCAAATAGCAGTAGCCGTAATCTGGTTGTTGGTAAAAACAACCACATCAACACCAGCCTCTATCAAATATTTCAGTTCCTTTTTCGCACTTTCTTTAATCTGATTGTTATCTACAATTCGAAGCAAATTCTGGTCTTGTTCTAAGCCATTATCTGCTAAGGCCTGCTTGTACCCGTCGATCCTTAGTTTTAAGGAATAAACATCTGGCGTAATGGATAATAGGCCTATTTTTTTTGCGCCTTTATCTATCGTTTTCTGAATAGCCTCTATCATTGAGATTTTATTCTCAACTAAAATGTAGTTAGCCAAAAAACCTGGATCTTCCCTATCGAAGAAAACAATTGGGAAATTCTGCTTTGAAAGAGATTTTAATGCATCACTATTTATAAAACATGACGCAATAATTAATCCATCAACCTGACGATTTACAAACATATCGAGCAATAGCTCCTCCTTCTCCTTTTTCTCATCGGTACTGCCAATTATTAAATGGTAGCCCATATCCCAAAGTAGATCTTCTATTATCCGTCCGATTTTAGCAAAAAATGGATTCGAAATATCAGGAACCAAATAACCAATGGTATTTGTTGTGCCATTCTTTAAACTTTTTGCAATTTGATTTGGCTGATAATTCACTTCCTTGATATAATCCAATATCAATTTTTGAGTTTTTTTACTGATATTCTTCTCATCTCCTTTTTTGTTTAAAACGAATGAGACAGTAGTTTTCGAAACTCCTAAATCTTGGGCGATATCTTTAATTGACTTTTTTTTCAATTGCTTTTTGCTAAATCGGTTTACTAAATCGGTTTACCAAAAATATGATTTTTTTTTTATAATTCAAAAATAATATTCGGAAAGAAAATGGTCTCCTAAAAATTCTTTATTCAGAAACATAAATAACAGAACGCAACACTCCTGTAATTGTGCAACTTAATACCACAAGAAAATCCTGTAAATTTTAATTGACAGATTAAATTTTTCAATTTCTTGATTTCAAAAAAAATTGTACTTTTATGAACTAATAAAAATCATACACACCTCCTTATTTTTCTTACAAATATTTTAAGCCTGATTTAAATAAAATAATATTTAAGTCAGGTTATTAGACAAATATGAAAGAATATGAAAGATCAAAAAATTTGTGTTATTGGCTGTGGTAATTTAGGTCGATCAATTGTTAAAGGACTATTGAATAGTGATGATTTTAACTCAAGCAATGTAAGAGCTACCAGAAGGAATCTAGATCTAATAAAAGATTTGGAAACTGCCGGAGCTGCGATTACTTCTGACAATAAAGCAGCTGTAAGAGATTCGAACATCATTTTAATTGCTGTTAAACCATACAATGTTGGTAAAATCATTAATGAGATTAAAGGAGAACTAATCAAAGGACAGCACGTGCTCGTTTCATTAGCGACTGGACTAACTACCGAGGAAATTTCAGAAATGCTGGATCACAAAATCCCGGTTTTTAGAGCCATGCCAAATATTGCTGCCAACATTTCGGAATCGATAACCTGCATATGTGGCAAAAATGCTTCCAAAGAAGAAACACAAAATGTAAAAATAATTTTCGATTGTGTGGGTGAAAGCCTAATTATTAATGAGGAATTAATGGAAGCAGCCACCATTTTAGGTGCATGTGGAATTGCTTTTGTATTCCGATTTATTCGTGCAATGATTCAAGGTGGAATACAAATTGGATTTGATGCCAACACAGCAAAACAGATTGTTTCACAAACTGTGAAAGGTGCTGCCGAAATGCTTCAAATTAATAATGATCATCCCGAATCGGAAATAGATAAAGTAACTACACCAAAAGGTTGTACAATTGTTGGATTAAATGAAATGGAACACCAGGGATTTTCATCTGCATTAATCAAAGGAATTGTTACTTCATTCCAGAAAATTGAAAAATAGCATTCCAAAATCTCATTCGATTAGTTTAAACTAATCGAATGAGAATATTTCTTAATCAGTCAGCAAAAGCTTTCTTTTCAAATCCACACCATCAATATTCAAGTTCAGAATATAGACACCTGAAGATAATCCATTCAAATTGAAGTTAATTATACTTTCATAATTAGAAACAACTCCTGAACGAATTTGAGCTCCTCGTAAGTCGTAAACAGTCCAAGTGCTTCGTAAATAAATTATCTGGCTTAAATCAACGGTAAAAACGCCATCTGATGGATTTGGATAAATCTTTAACAAATCCTCGTAAGAAGTCGTAATTTCTTTCGATGTTACATGTACACCGCAAAGATTTTCGGCAGTAAGTTTTATCGTATATTTTCCAGTTCTATTGTAATCATGTGTTGGGTTTTCGTCCTTTGAAATTGCACCATCTCCAAATGTCCAATCGTAAGTCATTCCTTCAATGGATGTATTAGTCATTTGAACATGATTCAAATCAACGGTATACTCAAAGTTTGCTAAAGGAATATCCATGGCCAAAATTGATCGAACCACATTATCAGTAATTCCATCCTTTCTTACGATTAATTTAACCTGCTTAAGACCTGGTGTAGCATAAGTCACAACATGAGGTCCTTTTTCGGATGAAAATTCAGGCACAGCTCCTTCTCCAAAATTCCACAAAAACTCATCAGGATCGCCCAATGAAATATCAGTAAATGTAACTTGAGAAGTATAACAAATACTATCCTGTGAAACATTAATAACTGCTCTTAATCCTTTATAAGGATCGACTCCATCAAGAGTTACAACTCCCGAATTCAAAGGATCTAACCAAAATTTTAATTGTTGATTGGCTTGAGTATAATTATCCCAACTTTCAGAGAATTTAGCAAAATAATCGTTTACAGAACTGGAACAACTGGCCTCTCCTCCAGTCAGATCACCAATTAAACGATGATTCTCATCAAACAAAGGTGAGCCAGATGATCCACCTTCTGTCGTTCCCAAATCCCATTCAGCAATACGCCAATGTGTATCAACATCAAAAGTGAATTTTGTATCCGAATAAGAATCTGTTAATGGTGCATCGTAATCGGCAGATATTTTTTTCACATCTCCACTCGGATGATGAATACAAGTTGTATTTGTTGGCACTCTACCCGATCTATCCCAACCAATGTAATAGGGTGAATAAGATGCAGGCGGCATCACAGACAATTCTAACAGCGTAAAATCCAACCTGTTTGTTGTTGCCAACAAACTTGATCCGGAGATAGATTGCGATCTTGAACCTACAGTAGATCCACATTCTACTGCTTCATAATTAAAATAGAAAATAGCGACATCTGCATCATTCTGGTTGTCGATAACATGATGAGCCGTTAGTAAAAATGGACGTCCATTGTAACTAGTATTATTGATAAGGGCACCGGATGCAATATTACCATCAAATAAAATGTGACAAACCGATTTTTTCTCAACCTGCCATTCATCTCCTTCGGGGCAATTAATATTTATATTACATGATCCGGATGATTTTAACAGAGATTCTTTTCCTCTTAACTGATTAAAAATATTTTTATAATCGTGCAAAACACTTCCAATTTCCAGATCAGCAATAAAATCGGGATGTAAAGGTTCAATGTACTCAACAGTTACTTCGTCTCCTTGCAGTGGTTCTATAGCAAACTTGCCTGATTTTTTATTGTTTTTTTCATTGTAGCCTCCTAATATTCTGTCCGATTGATTATTGTACACAAACATATGACTGCCAATCGGCACTCTGAATTTTGAAAAAATCAATCCTAATGAATAAGCTCCAGGTGATGAAATTGATATCCGCCATACTCTTCTACCGTCATCTAAAGTTTGCCATTTACCAGAGCTCAATGAATTGTAAGATACATTGTATTTATGAGCATATTTTGCAAATTTAAGGAAACTCTTTCCGTTTGCTTGTTCATAACCTTCAATCATTGAGGTCTTCTCAAAGCGTGGTAAATAAATAGTTGATAATTCTGATTTTACTTTTCCCGTTTTAAATAATGGAGTACCACCGGAAGAGATTTGTGCTTTAGAGGAAAACCAAAAAATGGTTAAGCTAACAAGCAGCCAGGATCGAATAAGTTTAGAGATCATGTGGGTATTTTTCAAAAAAATGATTATCAAAAATAACAATTAAGTAATGAAAGTCAACCGACTTACCGAAAAACAATTCAAATCCCCTAAAAAAATCGACAAAGCCATACTAAGTTCTTAAACTAATTTACTATAGAATTGACAAAGTTTACTACAACAAAACCCTTCACTTTCAATTACACTAAAAATGAACACATTAGCTTTTCAAAAAGAATTATATATAGAGCATCTTCTTTTAAATGCTAATTATTTTATATAAATTTGATACTATATAAAAGCCAAACCATTATACCAAGCCAATCCCTATGAATTGCAAAGAACTTAATTGGTCCTCGAAAATTATTCTTGTTGCAGAAGACGTTGAATCCAATTTCCTTTTTCTGGAAGAAGTAATTCGAAAAACTGGAGCTGAAGTTCTTTGGGCTAAAAACGGTCAAGAAGCTATTGATTTGTTTAATACAAATAAGATTGATCTTATATTAATGGACATTCAAATGCCAAAGATGAATGGTTTTGATGCAACCAAAATTATAAAGAAAATAAATCCAAACATCCCTATCATTTCTCAAACAGCCTATGCTATGTCGGAAGACAGAGTAAAGAGTTTAGATGCGGGTTGTGATGATTATATTTCGAAACCGATACCAAGCCAAAAACTATTAGATTTACTTTCGGTTTACATTTAATCCAAACTCAGCTTTTCTAAATAAATGTAAGACTGACATCCTTTAAAAATTTTTCCTCAAGAAGGGTAACAATTCGTTTCACAACAGTTCTGCGAATCTCCAATTCTATTGGTAAACTTGGATCCTGATGCGCAAAATTAATTCGGGTACCCGAAATTATAGAGATTTTATCGCTCTGCAACAAATAATGAACAATATGATCTGCAGGACCATCACCTAGATTATAATCACTGTTGTAATCCCCTAGAATTCTTGCTACTTTACCAATTGTTAAGATACCTTCGGTAACCAAATTAATGCTTTCCATATAAGAAGCTGGTGGAAGTTCAGGGTCAGTAATTTTCATGCCGACAGCAAATTTCAAATTTAATTCACGCCCCAGAATTTCAGCTGTAGTTCCTCCACATATAATCTTTTTTCCCTTAAAGTGATATACTCTCATGGCAAGCTCAGCATCCTTGTCTTTTTCGAAAGGAGGCCCTGTGCAAATTAAAAGTTTACGTGGTTCCCGATAATAAATAACACCTGCACTTGTATCATCTTTAAGCTCATCCTGATCGTTTCGAGCTGCTTTCTTCACCAATTGCATTCCTAAATTTCGGGCAGAAATGTATGGGGTCGATTTCACAATATTGGTGACAAAATCTACAGCACTCTCATGTCCCCATCCAAAAGGTAATTCTTTGCTTCCCATTCCCGACTGCATAATTCCATCGGACCAAAACAGAATACGATCCTCTTTCCGAGCGGTAAATTCACAAGTACGAAGCTCTTTACCCTGATTTTCTTCACTATCCAATAAAATTGTTCTCCATCCTGGATCGAACACCTCCGAACCACGCATAACCACACACAAGGGATTGTCAAACTCAATGATACGCGTTGTACCATCATATTCAATATCTATAATTGTAAAGGTTGAATAACTTACTTTACGAACACTACATACAGGAAGCGTGTTCATGATTATTTCAGCAATGGTCTTTACATCTTTATGCTCAGCGGTAAAATTCATCGCCATAGATGCAGTTAAGGTTGCCAACACATTAGCTTTCACCCCACTGCCCATGCCATCACTTAATACCGCAATTGTTCTGTTTTCCTCTTTAATTCTCTTAGAAAGAAACACATCACCACAAATCATTTCTCCGTGATGAAAAATCTGCTGACAGTCGATATCGATATGAAATTTCTGATCCATTATTTGCCTTTCCCCTCTTCCCCCGAAGCGTGGGATTTAATGATCGAACTTAGTAATTTTTCCGTTTTAGAAGCACTCTCACCTAATAAAAATGCGATCTGCTGAACAGTCTGAAGATTCTCTTTAATAACAGCTCTCGCTCTGCCAATAACTTCCTCTCGCCTCACCTCTGGAGCGTATAAATCGCGAATAATACCACCCACAATTTTATTTTTTTTAATTGTAAAAACAGAAACATTAAACAATCTGCTTCCAAAATGAACATCCTTGTTCAGAATGTCCTCTCCATTCAAAATAACTGAAGAAAAGAATTTGTGAAAACTGATCAATTTCGTTAAATCTGCATCAACCAATCCAGGAATAATCTCATTTAGCATTCTTGTTTCTTCACCCAGTAAATCAACGAAAGTTTTATTCGACTCAATAACTTTCAACCTCTCATCGACAATTACTACACCCGATGGAAGTTTCTGCAACATGGCAGACACCGTTTCCGAAGCTTCTTGGGCTATTCTTCGTTCTTCGTTGGCAATTCTTTCCGATTCCTTTAAGGCTGCTTTTGTTTGGGTTAATTTGGCATTTATAGTTCCCAACTCCTTTATGTAGTTGTTCATGTTCTTGATTGTAAATGAAGAACACATCTCATAATTGGCTAAGCCTTGACACTTTGCAATGGCAAATTCTCTGCACGATTCATACCCGCACGATCCACACCCGAGTTGATCCTCAATCTTACCTTTTCCCATTTCAACCAAAACGTCCATTATTTCCTCCTCTGTAGGAACAGGTAATTGTCTGCCATTTGATTTAAATCCTCGAGTCAAATCAAGATCACTAAATTCATCAATTTCTTTCTGCCATTTTACCTCATCGTGAGTTTTTAATCTCTTGCGTACGTAACGAATTACTTGCGATCTACGAGAAAACTTACGTCCCCCCGGCGAAGTTCCAGGCCCCATAATACAACCTTCGCAATAAAATAAGTCCAAATGCTGATTAAGGTCGTGTTGTGTTTTAAATTCATTGATCGACCTTAGAAAATTATTTCTTCCCTCGGTACTAATAATAGCTCCATTTAACATGGATATATCAATATCTGCAGCTTGAAACAAGCCATGACTTATTGGAAATAAGCCTCCCAAACGAGCGAATGGTGGGTCAAACTCAGAGAATTCAACAGAGTTTTCAGAAACCCCATACTCCGTAAATAACTTTCTTAATTCTGCAAAGCTCAATACCGCATGAACATTTCCATCAGTTCCATTAAAAGCTTTTACATCATCCTTGCTGGCAACACAAGGTGATAAGGAAACAATCTTCACATTTTTGCCATACTTTTTACGAACCACTTTTGCCATGGCAATACCCGGAGGTACAATTGGTGCCAGATTATCTACCAATCCTGGATGAAAATTCTCAATATTATTTACAAGAGCCGGACATTTCGTTGAAATATAGTATTTCCCATGAAAGTTCTTAAACAATTTCTTGTACTGATAAGCAACCAAATCGGCACCAAAAGCAGCTTCAACAACGTAATCGAAGCCCAATGCTCTAATCATACCCACAAAATTCCTGAAATCCAGAATGTCGTCAAATTCACCAGAAATACTTGGATCACATATTGCTACTACAGGTTCAGTATCTGCCAATAATTGCTTTACCAATTCCTCCGAACTACGGTATTCTATCGCATTTTGGGCACAAACTGTAACACAATTTCCACAACCAATGCACCTACTTTTGATAATATTGGCAAAATCATTTTCAATTTTAATTGCTTTGGCCGGACATACTCGAATACATGTATAACTCAGGTTACACTTATCCTTATTGGTTACAATTAAAGACATAATGAGTTTTTTTAGGATTGATAATTCGACTAAATTAAACGAGTCCGAAAACTCCATTTAATATTTCAACTACACTGTCCGGATCAACTTCCTCATAAAGCTCATCTCCTACTTTTAAAATCGGTCCTTTGGCACAATTTCCTGTGCACAATTCACCATGAAAGAAAACCTTGTCTTTCAATTTATTTTCTTCCAGGAAGGTATTAATTGCTTTCAGAGCTTTCCCGTTACCTCTTGAGAAACAGGAGCTTCCCAAACAAATGGTAATTTCGATTTTTTCGGCCATTTAGTTATTGTCTTTATGATCTGTTTCATGAAGATTGTTACCTAATTCCAATTCACCAACAAGACTACCCACCAAATGGAAAATTAATTAACAATACCCCATGTTAAATTTGGGTTATTTTTCATTTTAAATATAGCTAAGATCTACTTCTTTTAAAAACTTTTCCTCGAGTAGTGTAACAATATTCTTAACTACTGTTCTCCGTATCTCCAATTCCATAGGTAAACTGGGATCTTGATGAGCTACATTTATCTTGGTACCATTAACAATAAAAATTTTATCGCTTTCAAGGAGAACCCGAACCAACTGATCAGCCGGTCCATGTCGCAATAAAGAATTTTGTTTGTAATTCTTTAGTAATCGGTACACCTTACCCAAAGTTAAAATCCCTTCGGTAACCAAATCAATACCTTCAATATGCGAAATTGGTGGCAGTTCCGAATCTGTAATTGTTAATTCAACATCGATTGGAACCTGAAATTCTCTCGAGATAATTCCTGCCGTTGTTCCTCCACAAACTATTTTCTTGCCTTTAAATTCCATTACTTGTTTTGCCAGCTGAGCATCCTTCGTTTTTTCATAGGGAGGTCCTGTACAAATCAATAAATTTCTTGGTTCCCGAAAATAAAGCACTCCGCAGGAAGTATCATCTTTTAGTTTATTTCCATAATTTGCACACGCTCTGTCAACAACAGATACTCCTAATTGTCGGGCAGATAAATAGGGTTGTCTGCGGACTAAAGCTTTTACATAGGCATCCAAATTATCCAAACCCCAGCCAAAAGGCAAATGCTTACTTCCCATCCCTGAATTAGTAACACCATCGGAACAAAATACAATCCGATCTTCTTTCTGTGCCTTAAACCGGTAGGAATACAATACTTTTCCTTTGTTTTGATCACCCGAAAGATTTAACTCTTCACATTCGGGCACAAATGTCTCCAAGCCACGTAAAATCAAGCACTCAGGATTGTCGTAACGAATGATACGAGTTTCGCCATCACACTCAATTTCAACAATCGTAAAAGTAGAGTAACTGGCCTTTCGCTTGCTGCAAACCGGAAGCGTTTTCATAATCACTTCGGCTGCCTTGCGGATATCTTTGTTCACCTTCATGTAATTCAGGATCATGGATGCAGTAAGTGTTCCCAACACATTTGCCTTAACCCCACTGCCCAAACCATCCGATAAAACAAGAATCGTTCGACCCTCCTCTTTTATTTTGCGCGACATAAACACATCACCACAAATGGACTGACCCTCATAGTTCTTTTGCTGGCATTCTACCTCGATGAAATAATTAGATGACATAAATGACTATTAATCCTGTGAAAGAGTGTAAAATTCGACAATGGAATTGAGCATTTCTTCTGTTTCCGAAGCATTTTCCCCTAATAGATAAGCTATTTTCTGTACTGTTTCCAGATTTTTCTGATTTACAGATTTAGCTCTTGAGATAACTTCTTCGCGCTGAATAAACGGTTGTGACATATCGCGAAGAATAGCTCCTACAATTTTATTTTTATGAATGCTGAAAAGACTAATGTGAAACATCTTGTTTCCAAAACGAATATCCCGTTCCAAATTATCGACACCCGTTGAAATTACAGAAGAAAACAGCTTGAAAAAAGGAACTATTTTATGCAAATCGGCATCAACCAAGCCAGGAACCGTTTCGTACAATTGTTCGATTTCGGCTCCCATCATTCTTGCAAAACTAAGATTCGCCTCTATAATTTTCAACTGATCATCGACAATTACAACTCCTGAAGGAATCTTACGCAAAAGTGCCGATGATTTATCGTGTGCTATTTTTCGCATGTATGATACACACATGTTTGGTTCCGACCGATCCTCGAGCAGTGCTCCCGCAAACTCCCTACAGCTATTGTAACCACAACCGCCACAATTAATTTCATCTTTATCGGAGTACTTCCCAACCATGGTTAGCGCTTCTTTTATGCTGTTTTCAGAATGTTCTATTCGCTCTATCGGGAGAATAGAGTCAAAATTTCTTTCGATTGAAAAATCAACATTCAACTGATATCCCTTTTCATTATCAAGCTTGCTAATCACCTCCAATCGCTTAAGAGCTGTAGAATACGATTTATTGGTTCCCGGACCATTTACACATCCGCCATCGCATGCCAAAAGTTCCAGAAACATCACATCCGATTTCTTATATTTATCCAGATCTTTTAAAACCGATTGAATGTTATTGATTCCAGAAAAAGTCATGTAAACAGCATCGGTTGCTGTGGTGTTGTTTTTCACCCCCATAATCATGCCACCATCAATAGGATAAAGAATCCCTTTCCCAGCTTTTCCGGGCACAAAAACATCTGTTTGTTGTTCCTCTGCAAATAAATACGGATCTATATTTTCCTCTTCAAACCATCTTTTTAAATCCGAAAAAGTAAGCGCTGCATCTAATAATTCGGGAAATTCATCGCTTTCTGATTTTTTAGCGATGCAGGGTCCAATAAAAACAACAGACGTATCTTCCCCATACTCATTTTTAAGAAATGTGGAGTGTGTTAAAAGAGGAGATAAAAATGGGGTAATGTAATTTTTATATTGCGGATAATGCTTGCAAATCATTTCGACCACCGACGGACATGCTGAAGAAATAAAAATTCCCCGTTCTTGCTTATCGATAAAATCGGATACTTTTTTAGAAACCTCCTGAGCTCCCAAAGCCGTTTCAGAAACATGAGTAAATCCTAATACTTTTAGTGCCGAAACCATTTGTTCGTCGGAGAGATTTGGAAATTCGGTAACGAATGAGGGTGCCAAAGAAACAATGATTCTTTCTTTACGCTTCAACAAACTCTTCACTTTCTTCATATCATTCCGAACCTTCTTGGCATTCACCGGACAAATTAAAGTACAAGTTCCACAGTAAATGCAATAGTTGTCGAGAATCTGAGCAGAATTGTTAACGACCTTTATTGCTTTTAATTTGCATTCCCTGATGCATTTGTAGCAATCCTGACAATCGTTTTGCTCCGTATAAACCGGCTTAAAAACATCCATTTTATCCTCCTTGTGTTATCTGTATCGTTCAACTGAGAGCTTCTGCCCTTTGACCTTTGACCTTTGACCTTTGACCTTTGACCTTTGACCTTTGACCTTTGACCTTTAGACCTACAAATCTCATAATTTATGTTTTTAATTATGGATATTCAGGACTATTCTAGAACACATCAACACTATTAATATGTATTTTAAATAGTCTGCATGTGTTTATATTTCATTACGAAAGAAGGATTTAATCAGATTGGAATAATACAAATCAACAATACCCCTCGGTTGAAATATACTGGAATAAGCAACACGCGAACCGATCTATTAAAACATTCATGCAGCCTGTTATTCATCCATACCCCTATCTTATAATATTCTGTTGCTATTTTATAATCCCCCTCCAGTATTTTATTCCTATTATCAGTTAACTCCGTCCTCTATTCGGTAGTTTTATCCGTCAATCGATAAGGCTATTTCATAATATAGCGAGAGAAATTCACAAAGCTATGAAGGAAATTCATTAATATATGTAGGAAATTTTTAACTGAATGAAGGAAATTCATAAATGTGTAGAGGAAATCTTTAACTGGATTAAAGAAATTCACAAAGCTTGGATAGAAATTTTTAACTATATGGAAGAAATTCATAAATGTATTAGAGAAAATCTATACTGTGTCAGAGAATTCCTTTATCCAAACTTATCTTTTATTTAGTTACACAGTAAAAAATAAAGGCTGCCGATCCTAAGATTAGCAGCCTTTACTTTTTCAGTTAAAGTTTCAGAGAATTTATTCTACAGCAATGGTAGTAATGGGTGGCTATTTTAGAATAAGTTCTATCTCCACTGAGTAAGCGAAAGACCTATACCAATTGTTGTTTGTTTGTGGTTAAAATCAATCAGACTCTCGCCATAACCGTGAAATAATTGAGCATTTAGTTTCAAATTATCCCAAATTTGCAAGGCATAATCAATTTGAAAGCTTCCCCTATTATTCTTACCAAAGCGCATAGAGTGTCGGGCAATCAGACTAATATCGTGCCGCCCTTTACCATAAGCTGCCATTAGCTCTCCACGCCCCATATAGTTTTGAATATTCGGATTATTATCTTTGTCGGCAGGCTCTTGAATACGTAACCAGGGTTTAAATATGATACTTAGGTTTTGGCTTTCCCAGGCTATTTGCGCAATCAACCTATTCCAACTACGCGACAAAGGATCGGATCGTCCGTTACTTTGATGATTTAATCCAATCCCTGCAAAGATGCCCTTTATTCCACATATTTTATATGGAGTCGACATGATATACATGATTTCGGGTTCGTAGTTCGTCTCTCGAAATGGACGAGACAAATCGGGGTTGTACACTTGCCATCTGGAAGTTTGAGTATATCCCATCCATATATCACCACCCAGTTTTGATCCCATTAAGTCATTAAAAACCTTCGTTTTAAAACTGATTTGAAATTTAACTTCAACCTGTTTAAGCGACATATTATCGGATACTGAATTATTGGGGTTATCGCTTTGAGGTTCTTGATTGATGTTGTTGGAGTAGTTACCCAATAATATATATATACCGGTTTGTATTGCTTTACCTTAAACAATCCCGACTGATTACTGAGTGTATCTAAAAGATCCCATTGGTGGAGCAAAGAGATCTGTTGTTTCTTAAAAAAATCTTGTGCAGTAGAGCTAGTAACAAAAACGAAACTAATGAGGAGTAAAAAGTAGATTTTAAGTTTCATTGACTGAATTATTTTAACGAAAGACCACATCGTGTAGCAAGTGAGCCTTTACTGAGAAAAAAGGCTGTCAATTCGAAAATTAGCAGCCTTTACTATTTTAACTTACAGTGAATTTATTTCACTGCAATGGTCTCTATTTCAATTAATGCTCCTAACGGAAGATCTTTCACCGCAAAAGCTGCACGGGCAGGACATTCTTCCTTGTAATATTCTCCGTAAACGGCATTCATTTCAGCAAAACCAGAAATATCGCTCAACAAGCATGTCGATTTAACAACATCTTTGTAGGTATAACCTGCTTCTTCTAAAATATAACCGATATTCTTCATTACTTGTTCGGTTTGCTCCTTTACACCGCCCTCAACAAATTTTCCGGTAGTAACATCAACAGGAAGCTGACCTGAAATGTAAAGTGTTCCATTCGCTTCGACAGCCTGGCTGTATGGTCCGATTGCTTTGGGTGCCTTTTCTGAATTAATAGTTTTTTTCATTTTGTTTACTCTTAGTGTTTGTAAAAAAATCGCTTATTTTGCGACATCAAAGTTAAAATAAAAAAGTTTGAATGAGAATAGTAATCATAGATAATTACGACTCCTTTACCTACAACCTGGTTCATATTGTTGAGCAGTTTTGCGAACAGGTAATTGTTATGCGAAATGATCACATCAACTGGGAACAAATCGGAAAATCTGACAAACTCATCTTTTCTCCAGGCCCCGGACTTCCCATCGAAGTAAAAGCAATGGGCGAAATTATGGATCGATATGCCAAAACAAAAGCAATATTAGGTGTTTGCCTGGGCATGCAATACATCGGGGAATACTTTGGTGCTGAATTAATCAATTTGAAAGAGATTGTTCATGGCGTGCCAAAAGCTACATTAATTACTGATCGCAGCGAACTTATATTTAAAAATATTCCAAGCCATTTCAATTCTGGCAGATATCACTCCTGGGCGCTATCGGGAAATAACTTCCCCGAATGCTTAACGATTACCGCTAGCGATGAGCAAGATGTGATTATGGCCATCCGCCACAAAGAATTCGATTTATGTGGTGTTCAATTTCACCCGGAATCGATAATGACTGAGTATGGAAAGCAGATTCTTAAAAACTGGATTCTAGCATAAAGCATTACTACCGATTTAAGATCAAAAGCCTGCTTAAAATCTCAGGCTGGTCATGCTCTAACTATAAACAAGCCGGCCATGTCAGGGTATGACTTGATTATAAATCTAAAAGAACTATTTTATAAGATGAGTTTTGATTTTAAAATGATAGAAAAAGCCAGTATGAAAACATACTGGCTTTAGATATTTTTAGTAGCTGACATTAGAAACTCACATCTTGCCAAGCTTGCTTCTTCTCATATTTTAAGTCTTGTAGAATTGTAGATTCTACATTAATTCGGAAATTATACGATTGATACGATCCAAAAGGAATCGCATTGAAAGACATTTGCCAACAATGCAAGTCACGAGTAATTGTAAATTGAGAGGCAGTTACTTCTTTATCCGTAAAATCGTAACCTGTCGAAAAACTCACCTTCCATTTTGGAGTTAAACTTACATTACCAGTAACTCCCATATTCTGACCGATAATACTTTTGGTTGTCGATTTCGAATAAGTCCAGCCGTAATCAATAGAAAACGACCAAGGAATGTCAAAATCAACATATCTTACATCTCTCCATGGCTCTGCAGACTTATCATCCTTTTTGTCCTTCCCACTATCCCCTTTCAAATCTTTCGCTGACAAGCCAAAATCTAAATCGATGGACGCATTCGTTAATCGTGGTCCAAACTCATTAATTCTAACATTCTTAGCATTTAATTTATAAGGATCGACTGTTGAACCTACGCTTAAACCTAATTTTTGATTAAAAAGCTTCGTTCTTCCCGACATTCTAATGTTCGACCAATTTAATGAATCAGCAAACATATTATACGAGGTCGAAAATTTCAAACTCTCAATAATCTTTACCTTTTTAAATTCTTCAGTTCCGGTTGAATCATTTGCCGTACGCATTTTTGCTTCAACATTATTATCCAATCCAAAACTAACACTTCCAGATTCTTGCGCTCCTGTTGGAGTTCCATATATAGCCTTATCAAATATTGAATATTCAACATCCTTACCCGTTTTTTGATCTAGATACGTTTTATAATATCTGCTTCTGGGAATACCAATTTCCGGAGTATAACTAACACTAACACTTGGAGTCATTACGTGTCTTATCGCAGCCAATTTTGAGCTTTCCTTAAAAGTATACATTCCATAAATCTTTGGACTTAAGGAAAGTGATGCACTGGTTGAATAATTGTGTGCATACTTAAACCCCTGAATCGTATCAATATGAACCCCTCCATCTCCATCATTCATTTCTGTATCCCAACTTTTAAGAACCGATTTGGAATACAAAACACCTTGGTAATTTAGGGTTGGCGAAAGCGTAAGGTCTTTGGCTAATTTAAAGTTGGTGCTAATTGGAATACTATGCTGATATCCATTTTCCCAATCGGTAGCTAACGAAGAACTCATCAACTCCTTTTCTTTTGTATTAATTCTATTTTCCAGCTTTGAAGAATAACTCACTCCAACCTTATCGTACCATTTCAAATTAGTGCTTTTTCCTTTTGTCCGGAACGGATAAATTTGTGTCATATTTAATGACATACTTGGCAAGGTTAGAGAAATAGAAGTATCTCTACTATTCTGTGAGTGACGAAAACTGCTATTTAAACTAAACGGACTATCTGCCCACTTTTTACTGTACGAAATACTCGACTGCTTCTGGTTATTTGTAATTTTCTGAATCGACTGGGAGTTGTTTCTATCATTATTACTGGTAGAGAAATTTACCGAAGCAGAAAAAGTACGATATGGATTCGCTTTTGCATCTTGTGTATGTGTCCAACGAACCGCAAAATCAGTCGCTTCCGAAAAATCAGCCAATCCTTTATCTCCGTATGTATTGGAATGGTATTCTGTTGCTAAGTTACCACTGTAACGATATCGCGTTTTATACTTCGACTCCACATATCCACCCCACGATCCGTTGGCGAAAATATCACCCGTTACCGCCAAATCTAAATATTCATTAATTGCCCAATAGTATCCTCCTCCACGAAGGTTAAAACCCCTAACTTGCTCCTCACCATAACTTGGCATAATTATACCTGAAGAATAAGAAGAACTAAAAGGAAATAACGCAAATGGCAAACCGATAGGCATAGGCACATCTCCGATCACTAAATAAAGAGGACCTGATACAATCTTATCATCTTTAATCATCTTAGCCTTGGTCATTTTCACATAAAAATGTGGATGCGGATGATCACAAGTGGTATATTTTCCATTTCGTAGATAAAAGGTTTTATCATCAATCCGCTTAGTTACCTCAGAATGAACAAATCCACCTTCTTGCTCAGTAATAATTTCATTTACCAAGCCCTTACCTGTGTCAAAGTTATATTTAAGCTCTTTACAAGAAAATTCCTCAGCGCCATCTTTAAATTCAGGAGTATCAATGAATGTTCCGGTTGAATCTTTTATACCGTAAGCAAAAGCTTCTTTTTTTTCCAGATCAAGCTCAATATAGTAAGCTCGTAACTCAATCTCACCATACTTAACAAAAGAGTTCTTAGTTAAAAACACCTTTTGTCCTGTAAGAGAGAATACGATTGTATCATCAGAATTGTATTCTATCGTTGTTTCTAAAAAGGGTTTTTTCTCCTTTTTAAGAGAATCTGTCCCTAAAGTATCCGTAGCAATTTTTAACAAGGTATCTTTTTCAGATAATTTAAAATTTAAAACATCAGAAAAACCCGCATCGCTCCATCCTGTAACAGGTTGATAATTACCATAATCATTAGTCGATTCAATAGTA
>JAQBBZ010000123.1:0-3454 GCA_032125735.1 Labilibaculum sp. | reverse complement strand
TAAAATCACCAGTATAGCGTATTTTATTTTTTAATGACAGACCTTTTTTCCCATGAAGCTTATATGCATTAACCCATCGTCCCACTACTTTGTGACAAGTTTGTAAATCTCGTGCTACAGATAGACAAGATCGTCCTTCTTATAGTATTTTCAGTACTGCACGTTCGCGATCATCAAGGATAAATTTGTTTCTCTTTTTCTTTTCCATAAAAAACACCCCAAATGTTGTGTCCAACTTTTGGGGTGCAGTTCAGAATCTGTCTCGGGTTTAGATATCATTTCCTTATTCTTTTACCACTCACCGCCAGCTTTTATAAACTGAGATTGAGCTTGAATGTTAAATTCATGAATATCTCCCTGAAATGGATTAATACCATCTTCGAATAAAAAAGCAACCACCTTTACGTAAAAATTATCTCCGAGCGCAAGACCAAATTCACCTGCCACTTTTTCTTGAAGCGTCAACAATTGCATTCCACCACCTGAGGCTGGTTGCCAGTTTGAGGTAAACAAAGGATTATTTTCATCCTTTTCTGAATTCAGAATTTCCACATAATAATATATACCAATATCATTCAATGCCTCCCATTCAACATCTAAAGACAGTAAACCAGTTCCTGTATTATGATCTGAATCAATCTTCTGGTGATTTAAAGCTGATATTTCTTTATTATATATTCTTTCTTCCAACTTATATTCTTCTCCTGAATCCATTTTCAAAACGAATTTCACCAATTTTTCTCCGGGAAAACCACTTAAATATTTACCCGCGTCATTCTTACTCATTCTCCAAACAGACTCATTTTTTGAATTTTTAGATTCTTCTAAAATATATTTTTCATTAGCAGACACCAAGGCTGATACACTTTTAACTTTTTCACCTTTTACCTTAAAATCATAACGATAATCATTAACAAAGGTTCCATCTTTTAAATAAACATTCTTAACCAATGAAGCATCTGCCGTTACATCATTCAATTCACTAATTTGAGTGTGAAAAGTTCTAGTTCCGTTTGTACTTTTTAAATAAATACGATCTCTGGTAGACGACTTGTCAATTTTCCACTCCTGAATCACTGACAATGTCTCATCATTAATAATTAGAATATTATCATTATTCAAACTCCAGGTTCCAACCTCAGAATCTCGTCTTCCACTAAACTCTTGCTTATACAAATCTCCTCCTGAATTAAACCGATAAACAATTACAACATCATTTGTTGCATAACTATTGTCAATAAATGTACTTGCGTACCAATACTTATTGGTAAGATCGGAAGATTTAAATTCGAAAACCTCTTCGTCTCCTCCACCACTGCTTCCGCAAGAAGTTAAAAACATGCTTCCAACAATCAATATCGCAAAGGATATCTTTTTACAAAATGAACTATTCATCAGTTTATTATCTTTTAGTTTGAATATTCCCCAACAAAAAGAAGGGACTATATTTGATTAATTAACACTACACTACTAAACACGAAAAAAAGGAAACTATTGCTACAATAGCACGACATTTATAACGATACCCGCTCAAAATTGGTTGCTGGAATTAAATCCTCGCCCTGATAACGCAAAAATACCTGCGCTGTGGCCAGGATATCTTTCTCACAATATATGGCAATGCGCTCCAAATCATTATCCTGCCAATATACTTTACCCACCATCGATCCATCAATATCATCTTTGGGTGTAGGTATATTAAAGATTTCACAAAGTAAGGCTAATGAAGTGTAATGCTTGTAATCGCCAAACTTCCATAGCTCCATGGTATCGATAAATAGGACTTCCCAAGGTTTTTTGCCTGCAATATCTAAAACAGGAGGCAATACAACTCCGTTTATCAACATTCTTCGTGCTATGTATGGAAAATCGAACTCCTTCCCATTGTGGGCACACAAATTACGATTTGGCTTGCTACAAAAACGATTCAACATCAAAGCAAATTCCTCTAACAATTGTTTTTCATCATCGCCATAATACGATTTGGCAATAAACTTTTTCTCCCCATCCTTTTTGGTGACCAAGCCTGTTGAAATACAAACAATTTTACCAAATTCAGCATAAATGCCAGCTCTTCCATACACATCGGATGGTGATTCTTCTTCCTTCCGAAAATAATCGGATTTTTTCTCCCACAACTCCTGTAATTTGGGCGACATTTCCTCGAAAGAAGCATTTCCAGATACTGTTTCGATATCTACAAAAAGTAAATTTTCAACTTTAATTTGATTCAGCATAACGCAAGACTTATCATAAATAAAGCGAAAAGTTATAAAAAAAGGAGACAGTAACAAAGTCTCCTTTTAAATTTTTATTATCCAGAAACAAAAATAAACAGTTACTGATGCTCAATCAGGTTTTTCTGAATGAAATGAGTTAGTATATCGATGGCAACAATATTATTACCACCCTGAGGTACTATGATGTCGGCATAACGCTTGCTTGGCTCGATAAACTGAAGGTGCATTGGTTTTACTGTTTTTTCGTAACGATCCAATACCTTTTCGACCGACCTGCCCCGCTCTATAATATCTCTTTTAATCACTCGATTTAATCGATCATCGGCATCACAATCAACAAATACTTTTAAGTCCATTAAATCCCGAAGAAGTGGATCTGTCAAAATCAATAAGCCCTCAACAATTATTACCCCTTTCGGTTCAACTTTAATTGTTTCTTCGGAACGCAGACATGTGATATATGAATAGATAGGTTGCTTTATTGAAACTCCCTTTTTTAAATTCTTTACATGCTCAATTAATAATTCAAATTCGATTGATCTTGGATGATCAAAATTTATTTCCTGACGTTCTTCTAATGTAAGATCTACATTATCTCTGTAATAAGAATCTTGTGGTAAAACGGCAACGTCCCCTTGATTTAGTCTTTCAATGATTTTCCTAACCACTGTAGTTTTACCGGAGCCAGTTCCGCCAGCAATTCCAATAATCAACATGTTGTATGATATTTAGATGTTTGTTCAAAAATGCTAATTTTGCATTAACTTTTCGGCTGGAAAGTTACTAATAATTTAAAAAAGAATTAAAATGATCAAGCACATTGCCATGTTTAAGTTTAAAGCTTTCGATTCGGCTGAAGAAAAAGAGAATTATCACAATAGATTACGAAATGCCTTTGATGGATTGGAAGAACGAATTCCTGAAATCAAATTTTTACAAATTGGTTTTGACCAACTTCATTCTGATGCATCTTACGATTTTATTGTGAATGTTGACATCGAAAACATGGATGCTTTACCAGTTTACGCCAATCACCCAGAGCACTTAAAAGCTGCTTCGGTTGTAAAAGAAATGGCAGCTGAACGTAAAGTAATCGATTACGAATTTTAAGATTATCCAAAAGCCATAATTAGCAATCAAATTAAAAAATTGTACAAAATGAGTTTGTATCCATTGAAATTTACGCCCATCCTTAAAGATAAAATTTGGGGTGG
>JAQBBZ010000122.1:0-4635 GCA_032125735.1 Labilibaculum sp. | reverse complement strand
CTCGGCATCGCCAGTCTGATAGCGGCTTTTCCAGCGCAGTGGGTGCATGTCGGATCATCCATCAAGTTGTGAGTCCGATTGGAAACATTGACGCTGCGCGGATCGTCGGTAGACTGCGGTATCGCACCTGCGCCGCTTTCAGCATCCCATGCTTCAGCTTGGTGCAGCAACCACGACAACGAACACCTATTGCCAGAGTGCTATCAAATACAAAGAGCTATTACATTGATAAACAAGCAAAAGTAATGCCTTTGTCAGAAAATCATTCGGCTAGAGTATTGTTGGTTTCTGGAGATATTAAGGAGGCTGATATTCCTGAAATTCATATTTTGGTAACAACAATCTTAAAAGATGAATTTTTGAAAAAGCAATTAATTAGCATACAAAAAATGCAGAATAATGAGTATGTTTTGAATACACGAGTGGGAGATCAGAAAATATTTATAGGAAAAATTGAAAATTTAAATCAAAAATTCAAGAATTTGGAATCATTTTTCAAAAAAACAATGACTGATAAAACGATAGATAATTACATATCAATAAATTTAAAATACAGCAATCAAGTTGTGTGTACAAAAAAGTAAATTATGGAACACGATGATATTTCAGTAGGACTAGACATTGGAACAACAAAGATTGTTGCTATGATTGGACGTAGAAATGAATATGGGAAAATTGAGTTGCTTGGAATTGGGAAGGCAAAAAGTCTTGGAGTGCACAGAGGTGTTGTAAATAATATTACGCAAACTATACAGTCAATTCAAATGGCTGTTGATGAGGCTATTGCTGTTTCTGGAATTAAAATTACTGAAGCTGTTGTTGGTATTGCAGGTCAGCATATTAGAAGCTTACAACATAGTGATTATATTACGCGTCCAAATTCTGAAGACGTAATTTGTGATGAGGATATAGAAAAACTTGAAAAACAGGTTTATAAATTGGTTATGCTGCCAGGAGAAGAAATAATTCATGTATTGCCTCAAGAATTTAAAGTTGATGGTCAGGCTGAAATTACACAACCAGTAGGTATGTATGGCGGCCGATTAGAAGCTAATTTCCATGTGGTTGTTGGTCAGGTTTCTTCCATAAGAAATGTTGGGCGTTGCATAAAAAGCGCAGGGTTAAATTTGGCAGGTATTACTTTAGAACCTTTAGCATCAGCCGAAGCAGTTTTAAGCAATGAAGAAAAAGAAGCAGGTGTAGCGTTAATTGACATTGGTGGAGGAACTACAGATTTGGCAATTTTTAAAAATGGTATTATTCGTCATACGGCAGTAATCCCTTTTGGTGGAAATGTAATAACAGAAGATATTAAAGAAGGCTGTTCAATTATTGAAAAACAAGCCGAATTATTAAAAACAAAATTTGGTTCAGCTTGGCCTGGGGAAAACAAAGAAAACGAAATTGTTTCTATTCCGGGGTTAAGAGGTAGAGATCCAAAAGAAATTACACTAAAAAACTTATCAAAAATAATTCATGCACGAGTTTTAGAAATTATTGAACAAGTTTTTTTAGAAATTAAAAACTATGGACATGAAGAGCCTAAGAAAAAATTAATTGCGGGTATTGTTTTAACAGGTGGTGGAGCTGAATTAAAACATATAAAACAGTTAGTTGAATATATTACAGGAATGGATACAAGAATTGGATATCCAAATGAAAATTTAGCGGGTGATTCTGATGAAAGTTTGTCAAGTCCTCAATATGCAACAGCAGTTGGACTATTAATGAATGGTTTAAACAAAATTGAGAAAAATAGACTAAAAATTTCTCAACAACTAAAGATGGAATCTCCAAAAGGAGACAATGCTGACAAAGGAAGCAATGAAGAAGTGGTAAAAGTTGAAGAACCTAAAAAATCAATTTTTGAAAAATGGGGAGATAAGTTTAGAGACTTTTTAGATAATGCAGAGTAAGTAAAAAAAATTAAGAAAAGACCAAATAAACAGATTATGAGCAGTTCAGATTTTAACAACATTTCATTCGATTTACCAAAAAATCAGTCCAACGTTATTAAAGTAATAGGAGTTGGAGGTGGCGGTAGTAATGCCGTAAATCATATGTACGCACAGGGTATAGATGGGGTTGATTTTGTTGTTTGTAATACTGATGCTCAGGCGTTACAGAACAGCCCAATTCCAACAAAAATTCAATTAGGAATTTCATTAACAGAAGGATTGGGAGCTGGTGCAAATCCAGAAGTTGGTGAACAAGCAGCAATAGAAAGCATCCAAGATATAAAAGACATGCTATCGACTAATGCTAAAATGGTATTTATCACTGTTGGTATGGGAGGTGGAACAGGTACTGGTGCTGCTCCTGTTATTGCTAAAGTTGCGCGTGAATTAGATTTATTAACTATTGGAATAGTTACAATACCTTTTTCTTTTGAAGGTAAAATGCGTACTGAACAAGCTCAAAAAGGAATTGAAAAATTACGTGGATATGTAGATTCATTAGTTGTAATTAATAATAATAAATTGAGAGAAGTTTATGGGAATCTTGGTTTTAAAGCCGGATTTTCAAAAGCAGATGAAGTATTGTCTACCGCTTCTCGCGGAATAGCTGAAGTAATTACACATCACTACACTCAAAATATTGATTTAAGAGATGCGAAAACTGTACTATCTAATAGTGGAACTGCAATTATGGGATCTGCAATAGCTTCAGGTACAAATAGATCTCAAGAAGCAATTTCCAAAGCTTTAGACTCTCCTTTATTAAATGACAATAAAATAACAGGCGCTAAAAATGTCTTGTTATTAATTGTTTCTGGTACTGATGAGATTACAATTGATGAAATAGGTGAGATAAACGAATATATTCAGTCTGAAGCAAAAACTGATGTAAATACAACCGATGTTAATATTATCATGGGTGTTGGTGAAGATGAATCTTTGGGGAATGCTATTTCAGTTACTATTGTTGCAACTGGATTTAACAAAGATCAACAACATGAGATTTCAAATACTGAAGCTAAAAAAATAATTCATACACTGGGTGATGATCAAGAAGCAACATTCGATTTTTTAGAAAAAAGAATTGATAGCCCATTAAAAAAACAAGCTTTCAATCCAATTGATAAAACTCCTGTTGTTGAAGATAAAATTGTGTTTGATTTAGGGGATGAAATAGAAACAGCATTTGAAATTATTCCAACTACTGAATTTATTAAAAATATTGATGTTGTTTATGAAGAGATTTCTTTAGAAACTATTGAAGATTTTGTAATAACTTCAATAATTTCAGAAAAAGTAGAAGAGCCAGAACAAATTTATGAAGAAGAAAATCAAATTTCTTTAACATTTGATTTGCCAATTGCTGAAATTAACAAGAAACCTAAAGTTGAAGAGCCTAAAGTTAATATTAATACTATTGATGTTTTTGATTATAAAGTTTTAAAACCAATAAAGGAAGTAAATGAAGATGTGTATTTCTCTTTAGAAGACTATACTGAATTAGAAAATAATTTAGCGAAAGCTTCTAAGCCAAATCTAGTTAAAGAAAAAGTTAATGAAGATTTAAATTTTACGGTAAGATCTGTACCTAAAGTGGAATTAGATATTAAAAATCAAGAAGTTATAGATCATAAAGAAATTAACCCTTTGGAATTAACTATTGATGAATTACAAAAAAGAGCAGCGCACCGAAGAGAAGAAATGAGGAATTTTAATTATAAATTTGTAAATAGAGTAAATAAAAATATTGATGAAATAGAAAAAGAGCCGGCATATAAACGAATGGGAGTTCAATTAAATGAAACCTCACATTCTTCTGAAATTACTCAATCTAGAACTACATTACAGATTGACGAGAATGATGAAATACAATTTCGCTCAAATAATTCATTTCTACATGATAATGTAGATTAAAACTTAGCCCAAAGATGAGTACCCTTAGATTAATTTTCTAAGTTTTGGACTCGAAAATCTTTATAAAAATTAAAGGTTTTCGGGTTCTTTTTTTTTATCTTCGCAGGACTATAAAACATTAAAGTATGAGTTTACAACAAGAATTAATGATGAAATTGAAGGAAGCTATGAAAGCAAAAGATGTAATAGCTTTAGAATCTTTAAGAGCTATTAAATCTGAAATATTATTAGCTCAAACAAAAGAAGGTGCCTCAAGTGAATTGACCAAAGAAGAAGAAATTAAGTTACTTCAAAAATTAGTTAAACAACGAAAAGATAGCGCTGCAATTTATAAAGAACAAGGTAGAGACGATTTAGCAGAACCAGAATTAGCTCAAATAGCAATTATTTCTCAATTTTTACCTGAGCAAATGAGTACTGAGGATTTGAAAAAAGTAATTTCTGAAATTATGGACTCAGTAGGAGCTACATCAATTAAAGATATGGGGAAAGTTATGGGATTGGCTTCAAAAAAATTAGAAGGAAAAGCTGATGGTAAGGCAATTTCCACAGCTGTAAAAGAACTTCTAGGGTAGTTAAAATAAAATTCGGCCTCGTGGCGCAACTGAATAGCGCACTGGATTTCGGCTCCAGCGGTTACAGGTTTGAATCCTGTCGGGGTCACTTTATAAATCTCTATCCTTTATAAAATAAGGGTTAGAGATTTTTTTATACCTTCGTGTGTCCAATTTGTGTCCACTTTAATTTGATTACTAATGTATAA
>JAQBBZ010000121.1:0-5775 GCA_032125735.1 Labilibaculum sp. | reverse complement strand
GGTAGATTTGGCAGTTTAGTATATCAAATGCTTGTATTAATTCGAATTATCGAATAAAACTGGTGTATATTTTTTTCTCCTGTACCGGAGCTTCAACTTTATCTTTTCCCTGATCGATCAGTTGCAATAGGTAAGCCATGTTTTTACCTAAAACTCTCATGATTTGAACACCTTCTTCATCTTGTAGTACATCACCAGGTGTGGTTCCGTGAATCACATTCCAATAGTTCGATGTAGGAATCATCATTTCAGAATAAGTAAGGTAATTGTTCAGCTCGTGAAAGGTTGGTATTCCTCCCGAACGACGAACCGCCACAACCGAAGCCCCAACTTTGTGGCGAAACAAGTTCCCATTTGCACCACTTACATAGAATGCACGATCTAAAAACGATTTCATATTTGCTCCTAAGGATGCATAATGAACCGGAGAACCAAGCAAAATGCCATGGGCTTCTTTCATTTTCCGGATCCAAATGTTTACATCATCTCCTGCTAGTACACACTTTTCATCTTTATTCTTAGCGCATTGACCGCAGGCGGTGCAACCTTTTACTCCTTTGTTTCCAACATGCACGATCTCTGTTTCAATACCTTGCATTTCCAACTGTTCTGTTACCAATTTAAGAGCATGATAAGTGTTTCCTTCTTTTTTCGGACTTCCATTAAATGCGACTACTTTCATATGATTATTATTTTATGTTTTTGCCATATGTAACTTACCATGCTGAGATAATCATCTCCCTGTGTGTCAAAACAGCCTTGGCATGGACGTTTCATTTTATGAGATTTTTTGTTTATTGTTTCAGATTCGTGGAAAATTGATTGATTCACACCAATTGAAAGTACAAAAGTAAGCAGGAACCGAATAGAATTGTTTTAATAAAATGTTAATAGAATTAATCTATTGTAGGAATCTGATGTAAAAAACAGAGACCTTTATTCAAATTTTATACGGTTAACTTGTAAACCTTCCGATTGAATTCCTCGGGCATATTTCACTGCCGGTTTGCCAAAGATCATCACATAGCCAATCGTATGATTATTTGGTATTCCAATTAGAGTGCGTAATTCAGGATCTATATCATCAATGGCCCATTTTATCATTCCGTTCCAAAGTGTACCAATTCCATGTGAATTAGCTATTAGTTCGAAATAACTCAGTGTAATTAAGCAATCTGCCATGGGGGAAGCATCAATGGATGGGGCTGAAGTAATAATCATGTGTGGTGCATCCCTAAATATCACATCTACATCTTTGGTTTCCCATAATTTTTGATAGGCCAGCAGGAATTGAAATCGTTTCTCAAGCGTGCCGGTCTCTCTGGCATTTTTCAGTGAATCGTACACTTTTGATCGAAACAGGTTCAGATCATTTTTGTTATCAATCAGGGATATTAAAACAGCATTGTCGTTGTGTCCTGTTGGTGCATGTGCAGCCGTTTCAATCATCTCCTGAATTAATTCCCTATCAAGGTTTTCTTTTTTGTATTTTCGGATTGAACGTCTGGTTTTTATCAATCTACTAATTGCTTCCGGCTTTGGCATTTCACCACTTACCGAAACACTGTCTTCCGGTTTTTTCCCCAATATCGAAAGTGCCCCCGCAGGACAAATGGCTAAACAATGTTGGCATTTTAAGCAATTCGTCTCCTTTTCTTTTCGGATTACAGGTTTTGGATTTAATTCTATAATTCCAACCGGACAATCTTGTGCACAAAGACCACATTCAATACATTTATCTTCCTCTATCTTAAAATCTAACATGGTTTGCAAGCTTATTATTTGTAGGCAAAGGTAATTTTTCCAGAGAATTAATCCGTAAAAAATTCTAATGTGAAGCGCCTATTCTAGTTTTTTATTTTACATTTGCAGACATATAAACTAGGGGTGCCTAACTTTAAGGCTGAGATCATACCCTTTACCTGATCAGGATAATGCCTGCGTAGGAAAGTAAAGAAAAGTCTACTTTTTTGGAGTAGGACTACCCCTGTTTATTAATGTTATTCACTTAATAAACAATAAAATGGAGCAAATTGTATCTGCAGGAATTGTTGATTCCTATTTTAAAAAACTCAAAGACAATTTATCGGTTGATGTGGCCATAGTCGGAGGTGGACCTTCAGGCCTAGTGGCGTCTTATTATCTCGCAAAGAAAGGTTTTAAAGTTGCTTTGTACGAAAGTAAACTGGCTCCAGGTGGAGGCATGTGGGGTGGTGCTATGATGTTTAATGAAATAATCGTTCGGAAAGATGCACTTCATATTCTTGATGAATTAGCAATTTCTTACAAGCATTATCAGGAGGATTATTACACGCTCGATTCAGTACATGCAACCTCTGCATTAATTTATCATGCTACTCAGGCAGGAGTAAAAATCTTCAATTGTTCAGTTATCGAAGATGTGGTTTTTCAAAACGACAGAGTATGCGGTGTTGTTTTAAACTGGTCTCCTGTTCGCAGAGAAGGATTGCATGTTGATCCTTTGGTGATTATGGCAAAAGCGGTTGTGGATGGCACGGGTCACGATTGTGATATTGCACGAATTTTGGAACGAAAAAATGATGTGAAGCTAAACACAAAAACAGGTAAGGTGATGGGAGAGTGCTCCTTATCCATTGATGAAGCGGAGCGCACTACTGTTGAGAATACGAAGGAAATTTATCCAGGACTATATGTGTCTGGAATGGCATCGAATGGTGTTAGCGGCGGTTTTCGGATGGGGCCAATTTTTGGGGGAATGCTTCTTTCCGGTGAAAAATTGGCGGGTTTAATTGCCGAAAATCTAAGTAAATAGGATGGAAGACTTTGGTTTATACATCATTATCACAAATCCACAATCTTCTTACCGTTCTATTGCTGAATCGTGCGTTGAGCGAGGCGTTAAGATGTTGCAGTTGCGCGAAAAAGCTTTATCCGATAAGGAATTGATACGGATTGGAAAAGAAATCAGAGCCATTACAAGAGGAAGTGAAACCAGTTTTGTGATGAATGATCGTGCGGATATCGCAGCAATTTGCGAGGCTGATTTTTTACACCTCGGACAAGATGATATGAGTATGGAAGAAGCTCGAAATATTGTTGGAGATATGAAAATTGGTTTGTCAACCCATTCCATTCAGCAAGTGAAGGATGCTTTGGCTCAGAAACCGGATTACATAGGTTTTGGTCCTGTATATTCAACCACTACAAAAGCCAAACCCGATCAACCGGTAGGCATAGAACAATTAAAGCTGGTGCTTGATATTGCTACAGTTCCCGTAGTTGCCATAGGTGGGATTTTTCCCGAAAACATACAGACTATTCTCAGTGCAGGCGCTAAAAATATTGCCATGGTGCGACATTTTATGCAAACCCATCAGTTTGATGAAAGAGTTCTGGAGTTCACGAATTTAATAAACAAGAAATAATGACTACACAAATAGAAAAAGCCAAAGAAGGCATTATCACAGCCGAAATGCATATCGTTGCAAAAAACGAAAAAGTTGATGTTGAATGGTTACGAAACGAGATTGCATTAGGGCGAATTGTGATTCCTAAAAACAAAAATCATGACTTTCCGGTTATTGCAGTTGGTAATGGCTTACGAACAAAGGTAAATGCAAATATGGGTACATCCGAAAAGCATTGCTATTTTGATGAGGAATTGGAAAAAATGAAAGTGGCGATTCACTATGGTGCTGATGCGATTATGGATTTATCAACGGGTGGCGATTTGCACATCATTCTGCAACGAATACTTCAGGAATCTTCCGTAATGGTTGGAACGGTGCCTATTTATGGGGTAGCTACACGTTTGCTGGCCGAAGGAAAGGAGATTAAAGAACTCGATCCGGAAGATTTGTTCCGCGAAATTGAAATTCAGGCAAAAATGGGTGTTGATTTTATGACTTTGCACTGTGGCGTAACTAAAGTATCTCTTTCCTTTCTAGAGAATGATAAAAGAGTCTGTGGGATTGTAAGCCGGGGAGGAGCTTTGCTGAAACGATGGATGAAAGAAAACGGCAAGGAAAATCCATTGTATGAGCAATATGACCGGGTTTTGGATATCTGCAAACAATATGATGTTACCATTAGTTTAGGCGATGGTTTGCGTCCGGGAGCAGGTGCTGATGCTACCGATCGTGCACAAGTTGCCGAGTTGTTAGTCTTAGGGGAATTGGTCGATCGTGCCAGAGATAAAGGGGTGCAAGTAATGGTAGAAGGTCCGGGACACATGCCTTTGGATCAGATTGAGGCCAATATGAAATTGATGAAACGACTTTGCCATGAAGCGCCGTTTTACGTGCTGGGACCGTTGGTTACCGATTCGGCTCCTGGATACGATCACATTGTGGGAGCAATTGGAGGTACGATAGCAGCCATTCACGGAGCCGATTTTCTGTGCTATGTAACGCCTGCCGAGCATTTGTGTTTGCCCGATGTTAAAGATGTAAAGGAAGGTGTAATTGCTAGTCGGATTGCCGCACATTCTGCCGATTTAGTCAATAATGTGGCAGGCGCCCGTGATCGGGATTTGACAATTTCTAAGGCACGTTACGATCTCGATTGGGAGACAATGTTTCAGAATAGTATCGATCCTGAATTGGCCAGAAAGAGGAAAATGGAGTCGGAGAGCAGCGAAGAGGATCACTGCACCATGTGCGGAAATTTGTGTGCAGTTAAAAACGATAAAAGCATGTAAGTATGGAGTATTTTTTGACAATTGCAGCTTCGGATAGTAGTGGTGGGGCAGGCATACAACAGGATTGTAAAGTTGCACATTCTCTTGGTTATTGGGCACTTTCAGCGCTTACGGGAATTACGGTTCAGAATTTTGAAAAAGTGTTTTCTGTGGAGCCTGTAAATCCGGAATTGCTTCAATCTCAAATAGAAAAATTGTTACAATCATTTCCTGTGAGAACAGTTAAAATTGGAGCCATTTGCAGTCCCGAAAATCTGATGGTAATCTGCAATTGTTTAAAACAATTTCCCAAAATACATGTTGTTCTCGATCCTGTTTTGGCTTCCACAAGCGGAAAGGCTTTATTTGATTCATCAGCATTGCATTTGCTGAAAGAGGAATTGTTCCCCTTGTGCGAACTGATTACTCCCAATAAGCAGGAGTTTGAGTTGCTTGCCGATTGCAAAATCAATACACTCGAAGAGGGAATCGAAATTGCAAAAGAAAAGAGCAGGGAGTGGTGTCCTTCCATTTTACTAAAAGGCGGTCATTTTAAGGATGATAAAATTAGGGAAGCCTTAATTTGCAAGAAAGAGGTTTATCATTTTGAAAAGAGAAGGAAGAATTTTGACTATCAACATGGAACCGGCTGTACATTATCTACAGCTCTTTCCTGTTTTTTGGGAGAAAATGAATCGATTCTGAATTCGTGTCGCCTGGCTTCTGATTATTTAGACGAGCATTATTCCTTTTTGCAGGATCAGTTTTAAAAACAGCTGTTTTGCTTCATATAAATGGGCATCTACTTTCGGGGATGCCCATTTTAGCAAAACACAAAGCCTTCTCACTTTCGTGGATGACCATTTTCGTGACACACAATGCCCATATTTTTTCAGGGATGCCGATTTTCGTGACACACAATGCCCATATTTTTTCGTGGATGCCCGTTATTGCGACACACAAGCCCTTCGGAGTTTCGGAAATGCCGATTTTCGTGACACACAATGCCCATATTTTTTCGTGAATGCCCGTTATTGCGACACACAAGCCCTTCGGAGTTTCGGAAATGCCGATTTTCGTGACACACAATGCCCATATTTTTTCGTGGATGCCCA
>JAQBBZ010000120.1:0-7165 GCA_032125735.1 Labilibaculum sp. | reverse complement strand
CGTTTAGGGAAAGCTGGCGTTCATAAAATAGGCTTGGGTTGTTTGTTAGGTTTGGAAGATTGGCGTGTTGATTCTTTTTTTACCGCTTTGCATTTGCAGTATTTGGAGAAAAACTACTGGCAGTCGAAATATTCTCTTTCGTTTCCTCGATTACGTCCTCATGCAGGCTCTTTTCAGCCTAAATCAATTACATCCGAAAAAGATTTATTGCAGCTAATGGGAGCGTACCGTATGTTGAATCCGTATATTGAATTGTCGCTATCGACTCGCGAAAGTGCTCGATTTAGAGACAATATGCTGAAGTTAGGACCTACCTCGTATAGTGCTGGTTCCAAAACCAATCCTGGGGGGGTTTTCTGTCCCAAACGGCTCGCTGGAACAATTCTCAATTAATGATGAACGCAGTCCGAAAGAAATTGCCGATATGATACAAAGCAAGGGATACGAGGTGGTTTGGAAAGACTGGGATCATTTTATGCAATTGTAATTCCACAAATGAACGATTTACAAAAAGAACGATACAACAGACATTTAATTTTGCCACAAATTGGCGAAGAAGGTCAGAATAAGTTATTGAATGCAAAAGTATTGGTTGTGGGAGCCGGGGGATTAGGTTCTCCGGTTCTGCAATACCTTGTTGCTGCCGGAATTGGCAGTATTGGTATTGTAGATCAGGATGTTGTGAGCTTGTCTAACCTTCAGCGTCAAATTTTATATCGCGAAGATCAAATAGGCGTTTCAAAAGCTGAAAAAGCTAAAGAAACTTTACTTCAATTAAATTCTGATGTTCAAATTCAGACCTATCCTGTTATGCTTGATAAAAGCAATGCGAATCGTATAATTGCCAATTACGATATTGTTGTGGGGGCTACCGATAATTTTGCATCCAGGAAATGCATCGACCAAGTAACAAAAGAGCAAGGGAAGGCCTTTGTTCATGCATCTATTGGTGAATTTGAAGGTCAGGTTTCTGTATTTAATTACAACAATGGACCGTCGTATTCCGATTTGTATAGCGAAACACCTAACGAATCGGCACTTCCTATTGGCGTAATGGGAGTGTTGCCCGGAATAATTGGCAGCATGCAAGCCTGCGAAGTAATTAAGATTGTTATTGGTGAAGGTGAGGTTTTATCAGGAAGATTATTGGTGTACGATGCCCTTGCTGCAAATTGCAATGTGATTTCTTTTGTGTAGTAACTAAAGTGTATATGAATGGAGAGGACGTAAAATATTAAGCTGTTTCCTTGAAAATCCAAACGTTTTTACTGACAAGCTTGCAATCTAATCCGGGGTGTTTATAAATTCTTATCATGATGTTTTTGTATCATGAAAAATGATAACTTCGATTCTTGATAAGGGATAATAAATTGCAGAAAGTAATGCTACTTTTTAAATATTATAAAATATGATTGTACCAATTCTTTTGATATTAGTGGGTTTTGTTTTGCTGATAAAAGGTGCTGACTGGATGGTTAGCGGATCATCAGCTTTGGCTAAAAAGAATAATATTTCGAATATCGCCATTGGTCTAACAATTGTTGCTTTTGGCACCTCGGCACCTGAATTGGTAGTGAATTCCTTCGCCTCATTTCAGGGACATTCCGACATTGTGTTTGGCAATGTTATAGGAAGTAACAATTTTAACTTGTTCATTATTCTCGGAATTGTTGGACTTATTTCTCCAATTGTTGTGCAGTCGAATACGGTTTGGAAGGAGATTCCGCTCTCTCTTTTTGCGGTTGTAATATTATATCTGCTTTGCAACAGCTTCTTTTTTCAGGAAACTGCAGTTCTTACCCGACTCGATGGACTCGTACTTATTGTAATGTTCGGACTTTTCTTGTTTTACGTTTACAAACAACTAAAAACAGAAACTATTGTGCCTGAAATAGCAATAATACCAATGTCGACTCGTAAAATATGGAGTCTGATTTTTATAGGCTTGTCAGGATTGGTTTTAGGAGGTAAATTAGTTGTTGATAATGCTGTTGAGGTTGCTTCAAGCATGGGCGTTAGTGAAAAAATTATAGGCTTAACAATTGTTGCTGCCGGAACATCATTACCCGAACTAGTTACTTCGGTTGTGGCTGTTTTGCGTAAGAATAATGACATTGCAATTGGAAACATTATCGGTTCAAATATTTTCAATATCTTCTTAATTCTATCCGTAAGCTCGTTTATTAGACCTATTGAGTTCGCACCTTTATTTAATATCGATCTTTATATTTTGGCCGGAGGTACCATATTCTTATTCGTAGCCATGTTTACAGGAGTAAAGAAGAAGCTCGATAGATGGGAGGCAGCACTTCTTTTAGTCAGTTATTTGGCTTACACGACTTATTTAATTGCTAAAGAGGTGTAGGCTTTGTAGGTGATTCTACCTCCGTTTTTTATTGCTTAATTGTAATGTGAAATTAATTAAGATTGGTAGGTTGTAGATCAATATTGTCCTGTTTATTTTTTGTATTGGGCTATCCGCCCAAACCCGACTTCATTTTTTGTCTTGATACGAAAAACGGAAGCAAAAAAAATCAAGGCTACATTTTAAAAAGCTTCCTTATTTACCTCAAACTTAAGTGCGGCCGGGTGATCTACTCCCGATTATGAATTTTGTTGTATTTGTTTCACAAATACTTACAAATTCTATTTCGGGATCAGCTTCCCGGTCTTACTAAATCTTAGAGGCAAAACAAAAACTCTTTAAAATAGATGCCAATCATCCTGTAATTTAAATAATACCCTTTTAAAAAAAACATACACTATCAATAATGTCTAAATGAATAAAATAAAGGCTATTCTTTAAAACATTTAGAACGCGATTGGTTGTAGATCAAAAATAGAAAGCTTATACATACGCCAATGAGAATCCTTTTATACATACTGATCTTTTGTCTTCCCTCAATTACTTGTAAGGCCCAAAAATTATCTGAGCGGCTTTCGATAGAGGCGATAAACCTAACCGCACAAGAGGTGATTTACGATCCATCTTACTTTTCCATTGCTTATCCCAATGGAGATGTGCCTGCTGACAGAGGTGTATGTACTGATGTTGTAATTCGAGCCTATCGCAAATTGGGAATCGATTTGCAGAAGGAGGTTCATGAGGATATGAAAGCCAACTTCAGCTTGTATCCCAATATTTGGGGCTTGAAGCATACCGATAAAAATATTGATCACCGACGAGTGCCTAATTTGATGAAGTTTTTTGAACGTTACGGACAGGTAAAGCCAGTGAGTCAAAATCCTGCTGATTATTCACCTGGCGATATCGTATGCTGGAATTTAGGAGGCGCAATTACTCACATTGGCATTGTAATTAATAAAAAATCCTGGGATGGAAATCGCTTCTTGATTGTCCACAACATTGGTGCGGGTCAGGTAATTGAAGATTGTTTATTTGATTTTACCATTATTGGACATTATACATACTCCGGTTCAAATTAATTGTCTCCTGGTTTTCTTTGTTTAGTACCAGAATGGAGACTAAAAGCTTCCTTTTTCTTCTCGGATGTTTAAATTTCTTACATGGAATACTTCTGAATGCCCCTGATACTGGTGTTTTGTATTTTAAATGTTAATAAAAGTGAACGTTCATTCACTTTGTAATTTATTTGTTTTATATTTGTTCTATCAAAATCAAAAAAGACAAACATAGATCTAATAAAATGAAGAATATTTCAAGTACAATATGGACGGGGGTTAGAATTCTCTTTGCGGTTTTCATGATCATGGGAGGAGTTCAACACTTTTTAAAACCTGAGTTTTATCTGCCATTCGTGCCATCCTTTTTACCTTTTCCAATCGCAATTATTTATTTGTCGGGACTAGTGGAGATCGGTTTAGGATTGATCCTTATTTTCAAAAAGTATGCAAGAATAGCGGCATTGGGTATTTTCATTTTAATGATTTTGTTCTTGCCTATTCATGTTTGGGATGTATTTTCTGATGCACCGGCAATTGGGAGTCACAAGGCAGCATTGATTCGATTGCCTTTTCAGTTTCTTTTTATGGCAATAGCCTGGAAGATTAAACAAGTTTCAGAAAAATTTTAGCAGTAATACGTGAGCACTATGGCGATAAGAGAAAAAAGTAAGGAGAAACGGAATGCATTGTTAAAGGCAACTTTGAGTTTGGTGAATAACAATGGTTTTCACGATGCTCCGATGTCTAAAATAGCGAAGATGGCCAATGTGTCACCGGCAACTATTTATATCTATTTCGAGAACAAACAGGATCTGATTAATCAGCTGTATCTGGAACTGAAAATCTCCTATACTGCACAGGCATTTAAAGATTATTCTGAAAATATGCCGGTGAAAAAAGCCTTTGAATTAATCTGGTACAACATTGCTGATTACAAGTTAAGACAAGTTGAGGAGGCTTGGTTTTTATCACAGTGCGACAATACAACCATGATTGATGAGGCCAGCAGACAGGAAGGTTTAAAGCACTTGCAGCCTTTATTGGATTTATGGGAACGGGGTCAGAAGGAAGGCATTATTAAAGATGTTTCGCCCTATATTCTTTACGCATATGCTATTAAACCATTGGCTTTTTTAATGAATATGCAAAAGCGTAATTTATATCAATTGGATAAAGAAAGTTTGGAACAAGCTTTTCAGGCTGCCTGGGATAGCATTAGAATATAGTTAAGATATGGGAAAGACAGCAATCGTACTAGGAGCAAGCGGATTGACAGGGAAACTTCTGTTGAACCGACTTTTGGAGGATGAAGCATACGAAAGGGTTAAAATCTTTACGCGAAGAGCTTTGAACTTAAAGCATCCGAAACTAAAAGAATATGTTGCAGATCTGTTGAAATTGGAAAATTACAAAGCTGATTTTACCGGCGATGAAGTGTTTTGTTGTATTGGAACTACAGCGAAGAAAACGAAGGACAAAGTCATTTACAAAAAGATCGATTTTGGCATTCCTGCAACAGCTGCAAAATTGTGTAAAGAGAACAAAATTGAAACTTTTGTGGTGGTTTCTGCTCTGGGAGCAAATGCTGAGAGTAAAGTTTTCTACAACCGAACAAAAGGCGAAATGGAGCAATCTGTTCTACGAAAGAAAATTCGAAACACTTATATTCTTAGACCATCTCTGATTGATGGAAAAAGAAGCGAAAAGCGGATGGGAGAACGCATTGGAGCATTTGTTATGAAAGCTTTACATCCTTTTTTGTTAGGTGGATGGCGAAAATACCGAGCCATTGAGGCTGCAACAATTGCTTCTGCTATGCATACTTTGGCAAAATCAAAACCAGACTATCAAATCGTAGAATCAGATAGAATTCAAGAAATAGGGGCACATTAGTAATTTCGAGATGTGGCTTTTTTTACCCTCGAAAGAGAATGAACATTCATTAATATAAAAAATACAGAATAAGATGCAAACAATACAATTAAATAGCAGACCGGTAGGCGTACCAAAATTATCCGATTTTAAATTTGTGACAGAAGAACAAGTGCAGATTGCGGATGGAGAAATTCTTTTAAAAGCGACGCACATTTCTGTTGATCCTTACTTAAGAGGACGAATGATGGAAGGTAAATCGTATATCGAGCCTTTTCAATTGAATAAAGCAATTAGCTCGGGCATGATTGCTGAAGTAATTGAATCAAAATTGGCCGGTTTTAGCAAAGGTGATTTTGTATCGGGCATGATGGAATGGAAAGAAGTTCAGGCATCAAAAGGCGAAGGCTTAGTAAAGGTAGATGCGAAAAAAGCTCCATTATCTTCCTACTTGGGCGTGTTGGGTATGACAGGTTTAACTGCTTATTTCGGATTGTTGGAAATCGGCAAGCCAAAAGCAGGGGAGACTGTAGTGGTTTCGGGAGCAGCAGGAGCTGTTGGAAGCATTGTAGGACAAATAGCAAAGATAATGGGCTGTCGTGTGGTTGGTATCGCCGGTAGCGACGAGAAAGTGGAACAACTGGTTTCGGAATTTGGTTTCGATGCTGCAATCAACTACAATACTGCAGGGAGCATGACTGAGGCAATAGCAGAGGCTTGTCCGAATGGAGTAGATGTTTATTTCGACAATGTAGGCGGTGAAATTTCTGATGGAGTAATGATGAACGTGAATCGTTTTGCACGAATCATTGTTTGTGGTGCAATATCGATGTACAATGCCACCAGTGTGCCAATGGGACCCAGAGTGCAGCCATTACTGATAAAGAATTCGGTACTGATGCAAGGATTCATTATCTTCAATTATGTGGAAAGATGGGGCGAAGCGATTCCTCAATTGGCAAAATGGCTGCAGGAAGGAAAGCTGACATCTACAGAAACTATAGTGAAAGGTTTTGAGAACACACCGAAGGCATTTATTGATCTTTTCGAAGGAAAGAACAAGGGGAAAATGATTGTGCAGATATAAATTCAAGAAAAATAAATAGGAATAATAAACAATTTAAATTTTAATAGATATGACTTTAACAACAGGTGCTTTGAAAATATTATTCGTGTTAACCTCTCATTCTCAAATGGGAGATACAGGACACAAAACCGGATTTTGGGTAGAGGAATTTGCCAATCCATATTACACATTAGTTGATCAGGGAGTTGATGTTACTATCGCAACACCAAAGGGAGGTGCTGCACCGGTTGATCCTACTTCGAATTTACCGCAGAATGCGACCGAAGATACCAAGCGTTTTAACGAAGATTTGGCAGTTCAGAAAAAGATTAATGAAACCATTGCTTTGGCAGATATCAATTTTGAAGATTACGATGCGGTATTTTATCCTGGCGGACATGGTCCTCTTTGGGATTTGGCGGAAGATGCAACTTCTGCGAAATTGATTGAGGATTTTAATGAGGCTAAGAAACCAATCGCTTTTGTTTGTCATGCACCAGCAGCCTTGCAACACGTAAAAAATGCAAAAGGTGAATTCTTGGTGAAAGGCAAAAAAGTGACTGGATTTACCAATGAAGAAGAGGAAGCTGTGCAGTTGACTAAGGTTGTTCCTTTCTTGGTAGAAGACATGTTGAAAGAGAAAGGTGGAATTTATAGCCGTGGAGCTACTTGGGCTGCTTATGCGGTTGAAGATGGTAATTTAATTACCGGACAAAATCCAGCGTCATCAGCACTTGTAGCTGAAATGTTATTGAAAATGCTTCAGAAGAAGTAATTTATAAATAGCATCCCAATAAATCG
>JAQBBZ010000119.1:0-3250 GCA_032125735.1 Labilibaculum sp. | reverse complement strand
ATTCAGGTCATCTTAATCCAAAATGGTTTTGATGACCTGATTTGCGCTATCCCGGTATTTTTTCATAGACAAAACTGAGTTCGATGCAATACTCCATTTCGAAAAAAAACAATTTACTGGAAGGCCGAATTGTTCTTCCAGCTTCAAAAAGTATTTCAAACAGAGTTCAAATTATTAATGCTTTAAGCTATAATTCGGAGCCAATTAAAAATCTTTCGGATTGTGATGATTCAAAGGCCATGCAGCGCATTCTAAACTCCAACACCAATGTTTTTGATGTTGGCCATGCCGGAACTACCATGCGCTTTTTAACCGCATATCTTTCTAAAATTGTTGGCGAATGGACCTTAACCGGTTCGCACAGAATGAAGGAAAGACCCATTGGTGTTTTGGTGGATGCTTTAAACTCGATAGGCGCTCAAATTACCTATTTGGAAAAGGACGGCTATCCGCCTCTTAAAATTTTTGGCTCGAACCTTACCGGCGAAGAAATTGTACTAAAAGGCACTACCAGCTCTCAGTACATTACTGCATTGCTTTTAATTGCGCCTACGCTTGAAAAGGGATTGCGAATTAAGCTTACCGGAAAAATTGTTTCGCGTTCCTATATCGAAATGACTCTGAATATTATGGAAGAGTTTGGTGTGAAGTCGGAATTTAAAGGACAAGAAATTTTTGTTCCCAATCAGGCTTATCAGCGAATTCCTTATGTGGTTGAAGGCGATTGGTCGGGCGCATCGTATTGGTTTTCTTTTATGGCTTTGGCCGATGACGGGAAATTGTATTTAGATGGTTTGAGAAGACACAGTTTTCAGGGCGATTCGGGATTGATACCCGTTTTTGAGAAACTAGGAGTGAAGGCACAATTCTCGAAACGAGGAATGTTCATTGAAAAAATGGCTGCGAATTGCAAAAAGTTAAAGTTTGATTTTAATCAGATGCCCGATTTGGCGCAGACATTTGCAGTATGTGCCTGTTTAAAAGGCATTCCTTTCCATTTTACCGGTTTAGAAACCTTAAAGATTAAAGAAACCGATCGTATTTTTGCTCTGATTACCGAGTTAGGAAAGCTAGGCTATGTGCTTACCGAACCGGCCGAAGGCGAATTGGCCTGGAATGGTGAACGAAAAGCCGAAGAGGAAAATATTGTGATCGAAACCTACCATGATCATCGGATGGCCATGGCATTTGCACCCATCGCATTGGTTCGACCAGATGTAATTATCGATTCGCCCGATGTAGTAAAAAAATCGTACCCTAATTTTTGGGAGCAGCTGCAGCAATTGAGCTTCGAGGTGAAAGAAGTATAAAGCAAAGCCCTTGGTTCAATCGAAAACGAAGGGCTTTGTTGTTTCTATCATGGCCTAAGTTGCTTTTTCGCTTTTTTAAACTCAGCCTTTTTCAGTTCATCTTTAATTCGGGTTCCCGGACGAAAGGCCATTTTCACCTTTGTTATTTTATGAGCATTTACCTGTTCGGGACTCTCGGCTCCTTTACTGTTTATATGAAGCGAAAAAGTCCCCAATTCGCCCAGTTCCACACTACTGTTATCGAGCAAAAAATCGGGAATTTCTGATACAAAAGCAGTGAGCACGCCCAAAACATCTATTTCACTAAAGGTAGAGATTGCCGCTATTCGCTTTGACATATCGCGCAGATCGATTTTCTTTCGATTGCATACCCGGGGATAATATTTGTGATCTTCTCCCTCTTTTTTAACGGGTGTGGTAATTTGAACCACCTTGTATTCTATGGTCATATCCTGATGATTTTAAACTGTTGTAAGCACAAGTTGATGATGCACTACTGACAAAAATTAAATCTGATGTAGAAGATACTATTTTTTGATGTAGATCAAAAATATATTTTATCTGCATCAAAAATAAATTTGATGTACATCAAAATATATTTTAATCAGTATCAAAAATTCAAAAGATAATGAGGACTTTACTGAAAGGTACTTAGCTGATGATTTACTGATAAGGATCCTGTAATTTATTATTCGCCGATCATCTGGATCTTGTCCATATTAACATCAAACCAGCCTTATAAAATAAACTGAGAGCCTCACTTTACGTGAGACTCTCAGTCTATTTCACGGCCTGAAATTTGTAATGGAAGGCCATGGTATTGATGATTTTGAGTCGCCCGCATCCAAGCAAACTCGTTTAACAGGAGCATCACAGATCCTCAACTCGAAACCTGCAGATTACAAATCTACAGGAGCTGCTTTTACCCAAATAGTACGGTGCATTGCACCTTGATGTGCTACGAGTAGTGCCAATTACTAAACACATTGAGAGCCTCACTTAAAGTGAGACCCTCAAAATTCAGTTAAAATCAAAGCATAAATTCTCCAAAGAGAATATTTACAAAGCGGGCTCGCGTGAAGGATTGCAGTGGAAACCCCACAGCTGGGGTTGGATTTGTGTGTTGGGGCGAGGAGTTGGAACAAAAAGCCTGACCCGAAGAATGAGGGACACGCCCGTAACCAATTAACAAGGAGTAATGCGCAATTAAAAGTAAAATTGGCATTTTGAAATATGAATCAAGTCATACCCTGACATGAACGACTTGCTGATGGTCAGAGCATGACCAGAATAGAAAATAAAAACGGAGGAACTCCCCAAAGCTCCTCCGTTGTGTACAATAAATGTATCTGATCTAAACTTATTGTCGTATTGCAGTTTCCAAACCGATTGTAATCATAGTATTCAATGAGGTCTGACGCTCTTCAGCGGTTGTTTCTTCTCCTGTTAAAATATGATCGCTAACTGTCAAAATCGCTAATGCTTTAGCCTTATGACGAGCTGCGATGGTATATAATGCAGTGGCTTCCATTTCTACAGCCAGAACGCCATAGTCAGCCCAAATTTTAAATGGCTCTGGATTATTATCTAGGTCGTGATAAAAAATATCAGACGTTAAGGTTGATCCTACTTTAATATTAACACCTTGTTCTTTAGCTGACTGGTGCGCATCGGTCAACAAACCAAAATCGGCACATGGAGAATAATCCATGCCTCTAAATAAATTTTTATTAATCCCGGAATCGGTACAAGATGTCATCGCCAAAATTACGTCGCGAACGTGAACATCTTTGTTAAAAGAACCACATGTTCCGATCCGAATCAAATTCTTTACTCCATATTGTGTAATCAACTCATGAGCATAAATTGAAATTGACGGCACGCCCATTCCTGTTCCTTGCACAGAAATACGTTTGCCTTTGTATGTTCCTGTAAAACCA
>JAQBBZ010000118.1:0-4788 GCA_032125735.1 Labilibaculum sp. | reverse complement strand
TGTTTAAGAGAATTGAATCAGTAAATCCGCATTACTTGGATCGGTGACTGTGGCGATAGAACTCACTTCAAGAAGCACCTCCATTTGAGGAGCTTTCACAAAATCCCGAATAACTATTACACCACCCGGTTTTAGAAGCTCCGCCTCTCTTTTTATGGTGTTAAATGCTCTATTGGGGTTGTATTGATTAAAGGAGGTAATGTGGTGAATCGATGAGCAATTAAAGAATCCATTTACACTGTTCTCTTTAAAGCTTTGAAGCGTTTCACCATCGTCGGCACGAAACTCAAGATTTTTACGCGAATAGTTATTTTGAGCCAACTTAACCATGGTTGGATTGATATCTATCCCAATAACCTTAGTATGCGGAAATAGATTGGCGATAATATTGGAACTCGCACCCGAAGCCATTCCTATATCAACAATGGTATTACCTGGTGATGGATCGAAAAACAGACTCGCCGATGCCACTTTTTCAATAATCACCTTGTCCATGGAAGCCATGTATTTTTGATAATCGCTCACGGAGCCTCGATCTTGAGTTTTGTAGGAATTGAACATGATATAGAGTGAATTTAAAGATTCAATTTGAATTGTAATTCGGCTGTTGTGGTCTTATCAATTGGTGATGACTTGGATTGAAGCATCTCTTTAACAGCTAATAAAAGAGATGATCCGTGATTGGCATAAAAGGAAGAAAGTGACTCTGGTGTAATGGGAAGCCATTTAAAATCGGAAGCATCATCCCCTGCACAAACCTGCATTGCCGAAGCATTCTCATAAGCCAAATGGGTGTGTATAATAGTCGTTTCCATCCATGCATTGTCTGTGTTTCTGGGATCATCAACATATCCGCTGCCAAGCGTTTTTTCGTAAAGGTGATTGGCTAAATCAGCCGGCGTAACCGACACTTCCTCTCCAAGTTCCCTGTTTCGGGTTTCCATGGCCGTTTCACCTGCATCCACCATTCCACCTGGCAAAGCTGTTTCGCCTGTATCACATCGAGTTATGGTGAGAACCTCCAGTTGATTCGAGCTTGGGTTTAGTGTTGTAACAATCCCATCTACGGCAAAATTAGCACCCCATTTGCCCAAAACACCACGAGCTTTTAATCCGGTTCTCCCGATTGGGTTGAGCGGTATCCCCTTCGAATTGAATTTCACATCGCCTTCGAAACTTGTAAAATCATGTGTTACCGCACTGATATCTTGTGGGTCGGCCCAAAGGGTGTTCTTATCCAACACCACAGGTGCGGTAAACTCAGTGGGCTGATAGGAATCAAATGGAATATCCCATGCAATTTTATCCTCGGGTACAAAATATCGGACTGGATAGCTGGCGTGTTTTTCGGTACGCGACTTTGTGTGTAATTTAGACTTCTTACACATCTGATTTATTCTGAGCATAAATATCCTTATTTACCAAGTATCTCCTCTTTCAATTTCAAATACGCTCGGGTGAAATGGAAGCCGTTTTGAGACTCGCGCAGATCGAAACCAAAAGCTCTTTTACTAATCGCAATAATTGGAGGTGCCTGTATTCGTTTGAAGTAATTGATTTTATAAATACGCCATTTGTGCTCTAAATCAGCAATGAAAGCAGCTTTTGTCGGAAAATAACTATCGATAAGATCTTGGTCGCACTTAATAATTTGACTTAATTCGCCACTTTCGTGATATCGCAAAATATCTTCCGGATCGAGACGAAATTCCACAAATGCCCGCACCAATTTATCGTGATACGGATAAAGAATTGGATCGCCTTTGCCTTCATCTACATTTTGATCGGCACTCAGTTTGGCCGAAGCTGGAATAGTAAAAATGGCATTCGGAATCAGCTCTTTCTTCCTGTTTATGAATCTTGCCAATTCATAAACTTCCAATTTGTACAGATCAGCAATGGGAGCCAATGCGCCATTCACATCGCCATAAAGGGTGGCATAACCAAGGGCCGTTTCGGTTTTGTTGCCATTGTTCACAAAAACGGCATTTAATATGGATGCAACACCGGCTAAAATACGGGAACCTCTATCGCGCGATTGAATATTTTCGCGGTTGAGTGCTGAAAAAATCAGCTCTGTTTTCGTATTCGATCCATCGAGTTGCACGAACTCAGCGGCTTCAATCTCTTTTATGGTGTTTTCGTAAGAATTCTGTATGGATATGCTTGCATAGTGTATGCCTAGATTTTGAGCCAAGTCCTGAGCAATGTCTTTTGTAGTTTTCGAGTTGAATTGGCTGGGCATATTTATGGCATAAACATTCTCTGGTCCCAGCGCTTGCGCGAGCAATGCGGCACTTAATGCGGAGTCGATGCCACCACTTAAGCCCAATACCACCTTTTTATTGGGCAGATTCTCGAAAAAGCGTCTAATTCCATAAATTAATCCTGTGTAAAGCTCTTCTCTATCGCGCTCATCGCTTACAATCAAATTTGGAATTGATCTTGTATCCTCGTCAAAAAGTGTGGCTCTAATGATTTCTTCCTTATAATCAGTCGCAACTTTTAACAGTGTGCCATCAGGATTGTAAATGCTTGAATTGCCATCGTATAGGAATATGTTTTTGCCATTATTTTGGACACCTACGTTGTTCGCATAAATAAAGTAGACTGGATGTTTTTCAATCCTGCTTCTTACAACAGAGTGGCGTTTGTTATTTTTCCGCCAGGTCCAGGGCGAACAGGAAAGATTCACCAATAGTTCTGCATTTTTACTGAGTAATGTCTCAATGGGATTTACGGAATAATCGTCGCTCCACATGTCCTCACACAAAATAACACCAAGCTTTCTGCTTGCTCCATTAATCTGTATTTCTACGGGTTCAATAAGGATCTCTGTACTATGCCTATTCTCTTCGGCCTCTTTTCGGAGGGAATAAAAATGGCGAGGGTCATCAAATTCCCTGTATTTTGGCAAAAGGGTTTTGTGGATGGGTGATTTGCCCACGTACGCCCCATTTTGTGCTACAAAAGCAGCGTTGTACTTTCGCATTCGACCATCCTCATTTCTTTTTGAGCTGTCGATATCCACATTTCCCCAGATGGCAACAATGCCCTGTGTTGCACACTTTATATCTTCATTGTAGGCAAAACAATCTTTTACGTAAGAGTTATTCTCCCACTCGTCGCCCAATAAATAACCTGGAACAGCCATTTCGGAAAATACAATCACATCATCCCCTTCTCTTTTGGCATCCTCAATTGCAGCGATGATCTTCTTTGTGTTTAAATCGGGGCGTCCTGCAATAATATCTATTTGAGCAAGCGCTATTTTTAGTTTCTTGTTGAGAGTCATATTAATTATGAATTTCGGTTGATAAGATACAATTCTTGGTTTTCGAGCAAAAGTAAGCCCGATTTAGTGATAAACAGTTGCGATTGTGACGTGGCCTCTTCAAAATTCATGCTGTCAATTGTTTCAAAATCGCTCGATCTAAGAATGTCAATTTTACCATTCTTTGGAACAAAGATAAAATTTGTATTTACAGATTGCTTAACTGCAATGGATAAAATCTCACCTGTTTCTTTTCCAATCTCTATGTACAAGCCATTAATCATTACCCAATTGTACTTGGTTCTATCTCCATCAAGACAAAATACCACGCCAATATCCCCTTTCACATTCAATGTCTTCGCGTTGACTGTCAATCCATAACATCTGCTCGTACTAAAGAGTAATATCCGTTGTTTTTGCAAATCGTACTCCTAAGCTCTTTGCTTTGGCATAGATCGGATCTCCCAAATGACTAAGACCTGTAACATCAGACATACAATCTTCGAGAATGATGAATTTACTGGCCAAGTTTGGCGCTTCCTCCATGGCTTGTTTTAGACTGTTTGCCACACAATGAGATTTTGCCTGCCCCACTAAAAATACATTTTGATATCTCTCTAAGGTGTCGATAAGAGCCTGATTCAATTGAGTCTCGGGCCGATTGGAAATGGGTACATTTGCTCTAAAAATCCCAAAATGTTCGGTTAATGGATAGGTCCCTTTAGCCACTACCTGATAGAATTTTCCCTCTTTCGTCCAATCAATGAGCGCCTCCATAATATTGTCGTCGATTGCTGCACCACGAGAGCCAATTAGGCAGTGATAAGGCCAAATAAAATGACCAAATTCCCCTTGTTGCTCCAGCGTTTCGACATACTGTATCGCCTCTTTTGGAAAAAACCGAGGACTCCATTTTCCATCTTTAATCTCTTGAGCACTTATCGCGGTAAAAGGGTTTGGAAAATTCCCCTCTTTATCTTGCCAAAAAGAGGGATGAGAGATGTCGTTTACCGGGTGACAGTCCATTGTAACTGAGATATGATCAATTTGAGCCTTATTGGTTTTTATCCAATTGGCTAAGCGTTTCATATCCGCATCGGCTCCATTCACGTATAGTGCACCCTGTGGGTTGCAAAAATCGTATTGAGCATCAATAATTAGAATTGCATTTTGATTGTTCATTTTAGCAGTTTTTAAAGGGTTATTACTACTTGTGTCGATTAATGTTTTTGGAGTATTCTTTCGCAAAGTTCAACTTCTTCGTGTTCGCCAGTATGTTTTCCACTAACATCTGATAATTTAACCGTTGGAATGTGCTTGCTATATCCTTCGGGTTTAGCCATAAAAAGTTTAATTACCATGTTTAGTGGTTTTACTCCCGTATCGTTAGAGAGGTAAGTACCTATGCCATAAACATCGTGAATTCGTGCATTTACATATTTCTTAATTTCTTTCACTTTATCTAAATCAAGCCCATCACTATAAACAATGGTTTTACTTTTTGCATCAACTCG
>JAQBBZ010000117.1:0-43604 GCA_032125735.1 Labilibaculum sp. | reverse complement strand
TATCGAACTACTAAATGTAGTGCGTTTGCGTTGGATATCTTTGGATTTAGGAATCGAGAAACTAATTCTGAAAAACGGAAAACTAGTTCTTTATTTTATTTCTGATCAGGATTCGGCTTTCTATAAATCAGCACAGTTCAGCAAAGTATTACAATTTCTGCAAACACAAGTTGTTCCCTGCAAAATGAAGGAAGCGAAAAATCGATTAAGTTTAAGCTTTGAGAAAATTAAGAACATTAAAAAAGCCAGCGAAATACTGGCTCTAATCAATGAGATATAAAAAACAAACTCCGATCAATAAATTGATCGGAGTTTGTTTTTTATGAACAGGTATGATCCCGAATGTAGCAAACCACTCCGGTTTCCTCTCCTTTTTCGTTTCGAAGTAAATTGGCTCTTAGTTTTACATCTTGCTTTTTATTTTGAAGCTCAAGGGTAATACTGGTTTCAAATTTATCATCCTCACCAACTGGGATCAAAATATCCTCAGCAAATGATTTTTGATCCTCAGAAATAAAAACGCTCAAATATTGCTTACCCACAATATCCGCTTCTTTAACTCCAAAAATTCTTTCACAAGCACGGTTCCACGATTTCACTTTTCCTTCCAAATCGAAAGTCACAACTCCATCGACAAAATTATTGATGATATTTGCCTTCTCGGCTAACAATTGACGATATGCAAACTCCTGCGTGATGTCACGAACAATTAACTGAAGATTTTTCTTGCCATTAAATTCTATTTGAGCTCCAGTCAAACCTACATCAATCAATTCTCCATGTATGGTTTTTAATTTCAGATGAGTATACGCAATACCTGCTTCCAATGTCAATGAATTTACCAATCTCTCCTTAAAAATAGCAGAGTATTCTTCCGAAACGAAAGACAATAAAGGCAAGCCCATTAAATCTTCAATGTATGCTGTTTTGAATAATTTTAATCCCAAACAGTTCAGATATTCTATCAAACCATTTTCATTAATTACAATAATGGCTTCAGGAGAATCGGTAATGAAATTTCGAAAACGCTGTTCGCGCATTTTTTGATCCAAATCAAATTGATGTTTATAAAAAGCCAATTCAATTGAAATACCCAGCTCTTTCTTATCAATCGGTTTTACCAAATAGCCATAAGAGTGAATATTAATAACTCTTTGAATCGTGCTTTCTTCCGTATCGCTGGAAAGGAATATAACCGGAATATCAAATTTGGTTTTGATTAATTCTGTAGTTTGGATTCCATCAAGACCACCACCCAAATGCACATCCATCAGAATAATATCCGGCTTCATTACTTCACACAATCTTATAGCCTCTTTTCCATCCTCAACAATTCCAACAAGATCATATCCAAGTTCCTTTAAGAACATCCGAAAGATGGTTGAAATTAAACTGTCATCTTCTACAATTAAAATTTTTTTCTTCATCAATTCAAAATTGAATGTGTTATCGATTTTAATCTAATACTTTTTAAGTAGACCATCACTAAAATGTCGGAAACAAAAATAAAATCCTGTTCTTATTTAAAATGAATATAAAAAACCTAAGTATCACTTGATTAATATGCCTAAAGTTTACTAATTTTATGCGATTTTACAAGACATTTATAATAATTCACTATCAATTCAGCACTATTGAATTTAATCATTGACATAGGGAACACACAAATTAAGGCAGGCTTCTTTGAAAATAATCAATTAGTTAAGCTTGAAACTTCTACTTCGGGAGAAATGGAATTCATTTCACACCTTGTATCAAAGCACGAAAACACTTGCAATGTTATTATTTCTTCGGTAAGAAAATATCCTGAAGAATTAATTTCTGCCCTAAAATTAGAATGCAAAACAGTACTTTTTTTCAATTCGGAGATTCAAACTCCGCTTGAAAACTTGTACGAGTCTAAAAGTACATTAGGCTATGATCGATTGGCAGCTTGTGCCGGGGCTCATCATTTACATAAAGGGAATAACATTCTTGTTGTAGATGCAGGAACAGCAATTACTTTTGATTTTGTGAATGACAAAGGACAATATGTAGGTGGTTGTATTTCGCCTGGTTTAAAAATGAGATTTAAAGCTTTGCATCAGTTTACACAAAAATTACCTGAACTCTCAAGAGATGAGGATTTTAATTTGATTGGAAAAAACACAAACGACGCAATAGTATCCGGAGTTCAAAATGGCTTACTCTTCGAAATAGATGCATACATCAATAATTTAAAAGCTAAACATTCCGACTTACAGGTAATAATAACTGGAGGTGATGCTCATTTCCTCAATAAATTATTGAATAACAAAGCCGATTTTCATCCGGAAATAGTATTACAAGGATTAAATAGAATTTTAGAATTTAATCTATTGATTAACTCTTAATAAGACGTTTTTTTTTGCAGCTTTATATTTTATTTATAGTTTTGCATGAGCTTCAAAACATGGATGCTCAATACATTTCCGAAGCTTGTACTAATTTTTGGTATGAGTTTTGCAGTTTTAGTTCTGACAAAACTAAAACTTTCGTTATATTTAGACCCTCGTTTAAAGCATGATGTTTTGAGGATAAAATATAAACGTCATTTTTAGTTTGAAACAAAAAGTAACTTGATTATAAAAAATAATAATATGAAGACAAGACTTTTAATCGTAACTATGGTTCTATTGTTCTCTGGTCTGTTTAAGGCGGAAGCTCAGACTGTGGAATCAAAATATGGATTGGATAGTGCTAAGACAATTTTGAATGCATCTCTATATATCGAGATGGTAAAGCAAGGAAATTACAAAGACGCTATTAAAGGATGGAGATACGTCTATAATAATGCACCAGCATACCAAAAATCGACTTATATTAATGGTGTGAAAATAATGGAAGGATTATTACGCTCTACTAAAAATGACAAATACGTAGATACATTAATGATGATTTACGACAAACGAATTAAATATTTCGGTGATGATCGTAAATATAATACGGGTTACCTACTTGGACGTAAAGGTGGCGATTTATTTTCATACAGATCAGAAGACATCCCTTCGGTAAAAGAAGCTTATGGCATTATGAAGAAATCCATTGAAATGCAAGGATTAGACACGGAAGCCAAAGTAATTGCCAACACTATGGAGGCATCGAAAGTTTTGGTTCAAAATAATCAAATTGAAGCTGAAGAAGTAATTGATAATTACCTTCTTTTTATGGATATGGCTAAGAAGCAAATGGATGCCGAGACTGATGCTGCTAAAAAAGATAACATTAACAATGCAAGATTAAATATTGAGCAAATTTTCTTTGCCGCAGGTGTTGCTGATTGTGAAACTTTAAGTAATATCTTTACTCCTAAATTCCATGCCAACCATGACGACATGGTACTGATCGACAAGATTTTGAGAATGCTAAATCGTCAGGAATGTGAAGATGGTGCATTATATGCGGAAGTTGCGGAAAGAAAATACGTATTGAATCCAAATGCTGATGCTGCACACAACTTGGCGAAAATGTTTATCAAGAAAAAAGAATTTGACAAGAGTAAAGGATACTTGGTTAAGTCTATTGAATTGGAAAAAGATGCAAACAGTAAAGCAGACCTTCATTTCAAATTAGCTACCATCCTTTTAATGCAAGGGCAATATAATGAGGCTAAATCGAACGCATTAAAAGCAGCAAATTTCAGACCTAATTGGGGAGCACCTTTATTATTAATTGGTAAAGCTTATGCTGCTTACAGTAAAAATTACGGATCGTCTCCTCTTGAAAAACAATCTGTTTATTGGGTTGCAGTTGACAAATTCGCCCAAGCTAAAGCTATAGATTCAGAATGCTCTGAAGAAGCCCGTGAATTAATTAATACTTACTCTAAATATTTCCCACGTAAAGAAGAAGCTTTCTTCGAAGGAATTAAAGAAGGTGATACGATCAAAGTTGGAGATTGGATTAACGAATCAACCAAGGCAAGATTAATTGAATAGAACATTGAAAAATATCAAAATATTAATCAAAAGCATTGTAGTCCTTTTTGGGATTGCACTGCTTTTGTCTTGTGAAAACAGTATTAAAGAAGTCCAAAGTATTACAAATCATGAAAAAATTCCGGAACGTTCCGGTAAAAATGTCGAATTCATTTTTACCGATTCAACCCGAATTAAATATCGTGCATTTGCGGTTGAATTCTTTGAAGTGAAAACGGAAGACTTGGAATACCAAGACTTTCCAAAAGGAGGGAAAATTACTTCTTATGACGATGACGAAACGGTTGCTGGACAAATCGAAGCAAATTATGCCAAACACTTTATCTCTGATCAATTATGGGAACTAAGAAATAAAGTTGTTGCTCTTAGTGATGATGGGAAAACCATAAATACCGAATTAATGTACTGGGATCAGGGCAAGCAACTTATTTACTCTGACCAATATGTAAGAATTACTACCGATGATGGTCAGGTTTTGGAAGGAATAGGTTTTTCTTCTGATGATAAAATGAACAATATTACTTTAAAAAAAGTTACAGGTGAAGTATATTTAAATGATGAAACAGAACAATAAGAATAAAATCATATTATATTGCATCTAAAATCATTTAACAAATGAAACAAAAGCTCCCTTTTATTTTAGAAATAATCTGGTTAATTGTTATGGTTGTAGGCTTGGCTGCTGCGATACACAAAACTACAGATTCTGGATTCTCCGATAGTATTATGCTGTATGTTATTGCTGGTATAGCTGGCTTGATGTATGTCTGGAGAAGATACATGCGAAAATTACAAGAAAAAAAACAAGCCCAGAAATGAATGAGATGATCATCATTTTTATCATGTTGGCTTTGTCTGCATTTTTCTCAGGAATGGAAATTGCTTTTATTGCAGCAAACAAATTAAGAATGGAACTTGACCGCAACAAAAATACAGTTTCGGCTAAAGTTATTTCTATTTTTTCCCGATCCCCGGGATACTATATTAGTACCATGCTCGTTGGCAACAATATTGCACTTGTAGTATATGGTATTCTTATGGCCAAATTATTAGAACCCTCCATTGCCATTTGGATTGATACCGAATCTCTGATATTAGCTATTCAAACTATCATTTCTACCATACTAATTCTGGTTACAGCAGAATTTATTCCCAAAACTCTCTTTAGGATTAATCCAAATATGGCTTTAAACCTGTTTGCCCTTCCGGTAATGTTTTTTTACATTCTGTTTTACCCAATAACAAGCTTCACAATATTCTTATCAAAGAATTTTATCCGTAAAGTTTTTAAAACTGATATTACCGAAGAACAAGAGACCCTAGCTTTTGGCAAAGTTGATTTAGATCATTTGGTACAAGAAGGTCACGATGCCCAAACTATAGCAGACGACGATCTTCATGATATCAAAATCTTCAGAAACGCACTCGATTTTTCAAAGGTGAAATTACGAGAATGCATAGTTCCGCGTAACGAAATTGAGGCCATGGAAATTAATGGTGAGATTGCCAACCTCACTCAACGTTTTATAGAAACAGGCTATTCTAGAATTTTAATCTACAAAGATTCCATCGACAATATTGTTGGATTCATACATTCTTCAGTAATTTTTAAAAATCCGCAAAGCATAAAGGCCGGATTAAGCCAAATTATTATTGTACCCGATACTATGCCTGCACATAAATTATTAAAGCTTTTTACACGCGAAAATAAAAGTGTTGCTGTAGTGGTTGATGAATTTGGTGGCACTTCGGGAATGGTTACTATTGAAGATATTATGGAGGAGATATTTGGTGAAATTGAAGATGAACATGATGATATCGATTTGGAAGAACAGAAAATTTCAGATACAGAATATATTTTTTCCGGACGTTTGGAGATTGACTATCTAAATGATAAATACGAACTTAATTTACCTGAATCAGAAAATTTTGAGACTTTAAATGGATTTCTACTCTTCACACATGAAAGCATCCCCAAATACAATGAGACAATTCGCATTGAAAATTTCAATTTCAAAATTCTTGAAGTTACCAATACCCGTGTTGTAAAAATACGCTTGACGATTCTCTAGAAGAAACTTCATCCACCAGCCCCAGTTCCCGATCCAAATTAGTCCTATTTATACTTAAAATAAATATGCTTTCCTCTCTATTTTCTCTAATGGAAGCAGGACATAGTCAATATTTAGCCTAATGGAATTAACTACTAATAAGTCTCTTTTTATTTTACTATAAAAGCACGTAATCCTATGGCAATAAAAAGCAATCATTTCCTATTTTTTTGTATATTCGTACCCTAATTAAGAATATTTAAATCTTTTTCGATGGCAACATTACAAAAAATAAGAAATCGTGGTGTTTTTATAGGAATCATTATTGGTGGTGCTCTTCTTGCATTTATTGCTGGGGATGCGTTAAAATCAGGTGGTTCTTTATTAGCAAACTCACGAAATGAGATGGCAGAAATTGCAGGGGAATCAGTAAACATTCGTGATTTCCAGAACCGATTCAATCATAGTCTAGAGGTTAATAAACTCATGTCCGGACAGAATTCAATTCCATCGGAGCAGATTGAACGTTTAAGAGAGCAAGTTTGGCAGCAGATGGTTCAGGAATTTGTAATGAACCGTGAGTATGATGAGTTAGGAATTTCTATTTCTTCTGAAGAGTTATTCGATATGGTGCAAGGTCGTAATATTGATCCTACTATTCGTCAATTATTTCAGAACGAAAATGGATTGGTTGATAAAGATCAGGTAATAGCTACACTTAAAAAATTAATTGCAGCTCCAGACGGAACACCTCAAAAAGCCTACTGGTTAAATATCGAAGAAGCTATTATCACTCAAAGAAATCTTGCGAAGTACAACACTTTAGTTCAAAAAGGTCTTTACATGCCAAATTCATTGGTAAAAGACATGGCTACTAAGGGAAGTAAAAAAGTAGATTTCAACTACGTAGTAAAAAGCTATAATCTAATTTCAGATAGTACAATTACCGTAACTGAATCTGAAATCAAAGATTACTATAGTAAGCACGAGGATCTTTTCAAACAAACAGAATCAAGAAAAATTGATTATGTCTCGTTTGATGTAGTGCCTTCTACTGAAGATTTCAAAGCAACTGAGAAATGGGTTATTGACCTAAAAGAAGACTTCGCGAATGAAATCAATAATGTTCAATTTGTAGAACTGAATGGTGAGAGCGATTTTAATGCATACTTTTTCAAACAAGACGAATTAACTAACCCAGAAGTTAACGCATTTGCGTTCTCTGCAAATAAAGGTGATGTATTCGGCCCTTACTTTGAAAACGAGATGTATAAGATGGCTAAACTGAATGAAGTAAAAATGCTTCCTGATTCAGTAAAAGCTCGTCACATTTTAATTCGTCCTGTTAACGGGGACTTTAAAAGTGCTGAAGCAAAAGCTAATAATTTGAAAGCTTTACTTGATAATGGAAGTTCATTTGCGGAACTTGCCAAAGATAATTCAGATGATCAAGGTTCTGCTGTAAACGGTGGTGACTTAGGATGGTTTACTCAAGGGAAAATGGTTCAAGCATTTAACGATGCTGCTTTTTCTTCTAAAAAGGATGAAGTAAAAGTTGTTTTAACTCAGTTTGGTGCTCATGTTATTCAGGTTACCAATATGAGTGAGCAAGTTAAAAAAGTTCAGCTTGCTGTTGTTGATCGTAAGGTTGAAGCAAGTCAGAAAACAATTCAAACTGCTTATGCTAAAGCTCGTACTTTTGCAGGAATTAATTTGGATGCAACTTCTTTCTCAAAAGCAATTACTGCTGAAAACTTAAGTCGTAAAACGGCTAATCTTAAGAGAGAAACTAAATTGATCCCTGGACTTGAGAATTCAAGAGATTTAATTAGAGCGGCCTACAACACTGATGATAAGGAAAGTATTTTATTGAACACTGATAACTCTGCAGTTTTCGAATTTGGAAACAAGTTTGTTGTTGCTATCCTTTCTGATATTCAAGAAGAAGGAATTGCATCTATTCAAGATAAAGTTTCTGAAATTAAAAGAGCAGTAAGAAAAGATAAAAAAGCTGAGCTTATTATTGCTGAAATGGCAAAAAATAGTGCAGGAGCTCAAAGTTTACTTTCTGTAGCACAAAAGGAAAACCTAGAAGTTAAATCTGCTACAGACATTAGCTTTCAGTCGTTCCAAATTCCTGGTGCAGGAATTGAGCCTAAAGTAATCAGTACTGCTGCAATGCTTGAAAAAGGTAAAATTTCTTCTCCTATAAAAGGAAACCAAGGTGTTTATTTACTAGTTGTTACTAATGAAAACAGTGATGAAGTTTCTGATATTACTGTTAAAGAATTTAAAACTAGATTAGAGCAAGGTTACCAATACAGAACAAATTACCAGGCATTCCAAGCATTAAAAGACAATGCGAATGTTATTGATAAAAGATACAAGTTTTATTAGAGAGTAAAACTCAAGACAAAAAGGGGGATGATAATTTATCATCCCCCTTTTTTTGTACCGCAAATTTTACAATAAAAAAGAGATTCTGCAATGCAGAACCCCCAATATATCATTTACACTTTACGTAGTATCAAGAATTACGACAATAGCTCTTTCACTTTATCAGAGATAGCTTTTCCATCCACTTTCCCAGCTAATTCTTTAGAAGCCAAACCCATTACTTTCCCCATGTCTTTCATTGACGATGCTCCGGTTTTAGAAATAATTTCCTGCACCGCAACAGTTAGGTCTTCATTGGATAATTGAGCAGGAAGATAAACCTCTAAGTAACTTAATTCCATAAGTTCATTCTCAGCTAAATCTTCTCGACCACCGGCACTGAAAGTAGTTGCCGAATCTTTACGTTGTTTCACCAATCGCTGAATGATTTTTAGCCCCGAATCGTTATCTATTTCAGTGGCTCCAGTTTTTGTCATTTCCATGGTAAAGGCTGATTTTACCGAGCGAATAGCTCCTAGCTTTTCTTTATCTTTCGCCTTCATTGCAGCTTTTAAATCTGAATTAATCTGTTCTAACAAGCTCATTATTTTGTATTTTAAATTTTTATTTGATCTTTTTTTTACTCCTCGTCAAGTGTAAATCGAATAATCTTACTCGATTGAAAATGCTTGTTCCCTAAATTCCCAAGTTTTCGCTTGTAAGCAGGAATATTTTCAATTTCATCAATTTCGGTATCCTTCAAGTCCGTTAAGATCAACTTATGATCGTCCGATTTTACATTCTCGTCTACCAGATGCATTTTTATTTGTTCGACTGCATTACTATGACCTCTTGCAGCCTGAAAAGATGCTGGTTTTGGACTCACTGTTTCCTCTGGAATTAATCCATTGTCGAAACCCGTTGCAATAATTGTAACAGCCACCCTGTTCCCCAAAGCAAAATCCTGACCTGTTCCCCAAATAATAGAGGCAGTATCACCCACAGCTTCCTGAACGTAGTCAGTAATTTGTCCAACCTCATCCATTGTTACTTCATCATGACCAGAACTAATGTTTAGGAGAATATTCCGAGCTCCACGAACATCATTACTATTCAACAATGGTGATGTAAGCGCTTCACGAATAGCATTAACAGCTCGATTCTCACCCTCGGCAGAAGCAGATCCCATTACAGCAACTCCACTATCAGTCATTACTGTTTTTACATCTTCAAAATCCACATTGATATAACCGTGAAGAGTAATGATTTCAGCAATTCCTTTGGCTGCTGTAGCTAAAACATCATCTGCCTTTGAAAAGGCCGTTGATAACTTCAGATCACCATAAATTTCGTTTAGTTTTTCATTATTAATCACCAAAAGGGAATCAACATTTTCTTTCAATTTATTGATTCCTTCAATGGCTTGATGCAATCGCTGGCGTCCTTCGAAACGAAATGGAATCGTAACAATACCCACTGTTAAAATTCCCATGTCTTTAGCCGCTTTCGCAATAACTGGAGCTGCACCTGTTCCGGTTCCACCTCCCATTCCTGCAGTAATAAAAACCATTTTGGTATTATCAGCAAGCACTTCATTTATATCTTCTAAATTCTCAATAGCAGATTGCTCGCCTCGTTCGGGTTTATTACCCGCGCCCCGACCTTCTGTAAGCGATTCCCCTAATTGAATTTTAATAGGAATGTCACTTTTTTCAAGCGCCTGAGCATCTGTATTGCAGATGATAAAATCCACATCCTTAATGCCCTGTTTATACATATAATTTACAGCGTTACCGCCGCCGCCGCCAACACCTATTACTTTAATAATAGACGATTCGTTCTCCTGCAAGCTAAAATCAATTAAATCCTCAGTCATTAATATCTAAAATTATCTATATTCTAATTTCGTATTATTTATAAGCTACATCGAAGAATCATTATTATCAAAAATCTGTGTAAACTTATCTTTAAACCAATTGTCAAGACTCCCTTTCTTGTGCTCTCCTTCTTCTTTATCTTCAACAACTGGCACAGGATTCTTACTTGCAGTTTTCACCTCTTTTCGCTCCTCTTTTTTCTCCTCAACTTCAAAATAATCGTCACGATCATCCTCCGAACGTTTTCTCATTAGCTCTTCTCGTCGTTGCCTCTCCTCCCGTTTCTTCATTGCAGCAATTTCCTCTGCTTCGGCAGGATTCTCAATAATCAGTTCCAATTTTGGTGCTGTATTTTGAACAAATTTTCGGGGTTCAATATTCAATTCAGGAATCGGACTTTCGGAAAATCCGGTAGCAATAATTGTTACGCTTAATTCGTCATCTAACCGATCACTATTACCATTTCCCCAAATAATACTCACCTCATCACCTACTACATCATGAACGTAATTTGTGATAATGCTTACCTCCTGCATGGTCACCTCATCTTTACCCGAGATGATATTTAATAAGATATTTCTTGCCCCGCAAATATTATTACTATTCAGTAATGGGGAAGTAAGAGCCTCCTCAATAGCCCGAATTGCTCTGTCTTCGCCCGATGCAGACGCTGATCCCATTACTGCTACTCCACTATTACGCATCACCGTTTCCACATCGGCGAAATCGACATTTACATAACCATGAACAGTAATGATTTCCGCAATACTTTTAGCTGCAATAGACAAAACATCATCAGCCTTTGCAAAGGCGTCCGACAGTTTCAAATCACCATACATCATCCGTAACTTCTCGTTATTGATGATAAGCAGTGCATCGACATGCTTTTCTAAGTTGGCAATTCCTTCCATGGCCTGCTCAATTCTTCGTTTTCCTTCAAAACGAAAAGGTATGGTTACAATTCCAACAGTTAATACTCCTTGTTTTCTAGCTGTTTCTGCAATAATAGGAGCGGCACCTGTTCCGGTTCCACCCCCCATACCTGCAGTTATAAATATCATTTTAGTTTTCTGACTTAAAACTTTATTGATATCATCGATACTTTCAAGTGCAGATTCTCGTCCTTTTTCCGGTTTATTCCCAGCACCTCTTCCCTCAGTAAGCGTTTTACCAAGCTGCACCTTTATAGGCACCTGACTATTTTCCAAGGCCTGAGAATCTGTATTACAGATTACAAAATCGACTCCAGTGATTCCTTCTTTTAACATGTGATTTACAGCGTTACTTCCACCGCCACCCACACCAATCACTTTAATTATGGACTTCTCTTTAGGTTCAAAATCAACCGGTAACAATTCGTCAATCATGATGTCACAAGTATTAAGTTACAATAATTTCATTTACATTTTCAAATCATCCGTCTCAAACAAAGCACTGAAAAATTTCTGAAAACCTGTCTTTTTGCTTGTTTTATTTTTATCGGTATTTTGATCCGGAGTTCTTTTAACAGGCTTACTCAAACCTTTTAGCATCAATCCTATAGCTGTTGAATAAATTGGCTGATTCCAGTCCTCATCCAATATAATTTTAGACGAACTTCCAGGATAACCGATGCGAACATCAATTCCTGTTTGTTTTTGTGTGAGAACATTAAGATTTGTTAATAATGCACCTCCACCAGTCAATACAATTCCCGCGCCGATTTTATCGTATAATCCCGTAATTTCAATTTGAAATTTCACACTATCGATAATCTCTTCCATTCGGCACTGAATGATGTGAGCCAAAGTTTTAAAAGAAATTTCTTTGGGATCCCATCCACCAACACTGGGTATGGTAACCACTTTTTCTTCGTCAACCAGATCGGCAACAGCTTCTCCAAACTGAATTTTTAAAGCTTCGGCTTGCTTAATAAGCACCGAACAACCTTCCTTTATATCGCGGGTAACAATATCACCACCAAAAGGAATAACTGCTGTATGTCTAAGGATACCATCAAAATAAACGGTAATATCTGTAGTACCTCCACCAATATCAACCAAAACAACTCCCGCTTCTTTTTCGTCTTCGCTTAACACAGCCAAAGAAGAAGCTAGTGGTTCCAGTACCAATTCTTCAATTTCCAATCCAACTTCCCTAACACATTTCTCAATATTGCGTGCCGATGCTGTTCTTCCAATAATAATATTGAAATTTCCATCTAATCTTCGTCCAGCCATTCCTATCGGATTCCGAATACCTGCTTCCTTGTCAACCACATAATCTTGTGGGATCACATGCAATACTTGTTCTCCGACCTCAATCGGAATTCTAAAATTCTCATTAAGGATCTCTTCAACATCCAATTTAGTTATTTCTCCAATTTTATTTTGAATATATTTAAACTGTCTATTCTTAATACTGCGAATATGTTGGCCTGCAATACCTACATAAACTTTAGAAATGTCTTTATTTGTTTTCTCCAACAATCGATCAACAACCTCTCGTATAGCATCAATTGTATCTTCAATACAATGAATCACTCCTCTCTTAACTCCTCTCGATTCAGTTTTCTCCATACCGATAATTCGCAACTTACCATCAGAATCCACTTCCCCCATTATGGCCACAATTTTAGTTGTGCCAATATCGATAGCTGCGATTATATTATTTCTACTAGCCATTTTAATTCTTTTTTGTGCAAACAACCTGATCCTTATACCTCAAATTGATTCTATTGTATGTATTCCAACCTTTTTTTGAAAATCCATCGGCATACAAAGCACTCAATTTTTGAAATTTACTTTGATAGTTTTCTATACTCCCTAATTCTATTTTTTGAGATCCTACACGAGGAATTAAAATATACTCCCTGTGACTGTCTACATATATTTGTGTGATCTGCGACTTCCAAAATTCATCATTTATAATAAATTTCACCAACTCTAACAGTTCTTCTTTTATTAACTGATCATTTACAGCCCCCGAAACCACTAAAACCCTTGATGTATAATTTGAAGACAAGGGCATTTTCTCTCCTTCAGCATCGATATAGTAACCGTTTCCTGTTAAAATTCGAACAATTGGGTTCCGTTGTTTGATCTCAATAATTAATTTGCCTGAAAGTGAATTGTACACTTCCGATTTTTTCACATATGGAATCTTGTCTATCAAATCTTCCAATACTTCCTTATTAATATCATAAATAGAAGTTCCAATAATTTTCGGATATTTCTTTTTTATGATTCTTTCAACATCTGCATCACGAACAAAGTCACTTTTCACACTATCAACAACCTTCACCTGAGTACCCGAGATCACCAACTTCTCTGATTTGCCATTAGCAAAAGAAAAGACGCCAATTAAGTATCCAAATACGAATAACCAAACTAATATGCTTGTAATTTTTTTAATCATTCCAATCGCTCGCTTATAAGATTTCTTATCGGCCCAACCAACTTATCAATATCACCAGCACCTAAAGTTAGTAAAACTTCAAACTCTTTGTCTCTAAGTAGCTCTATCAATTCACCTTTGCTACACAATTTAGAAGGCACCTGCAGGTTTTTAAAGATGATCTCCGAAGTAACACCTTCAATTGGCAATTCCCTTGCCGGATAAATTTCCAAAAGAATTACTTCATCCAACAAATTTAAACTTGTTGCAAAACCTTCTGCAAAATCTCTTGTTCTACTATATAAATGAGGTTGAAAAATTCCTGTTATTTTCTTTTCTGGATACAATTCCCTTACTGATGATATACTTTCCCACAACTCCTTTGGATGATGTGCATAATCATCAATAAAAACCATTTTCTCGTTTCTTATTTGGTAATCAAATCTTCTTCTCACCCCTTCAAAAGTTGAAAGTGCTTTCCGCAATTCATCTTCTTCAACACCACAAAGAATAGCAACAGCTGATGCGGCAATAGCATTTTCAACATTAATTTTCCCTGGGTATGAAAACAATAATTCTCTGATTACTCCATCGGGATGCACCAAATCAAATTGGTAAAATCCTTCCACCAATTTTATATTCTCAGCGCAAAAATCTGCATTCTCTTGTAATGAATATGTATAAGCAGCAAGTTCGTCATGTTCAAGTACCAATCCCTTTTTATGAACAAGAATTCCTCCTTTTTTAATCTGATTCACAAAATCTTGAAAACTCTTTTCCAATTCATTTTTATTACCATAGATATCCAAATGATCAGCATCCATCGAGGTAATTAGAGCCAACTGCGGATGCAATTGAAGAAATGAGCGATCGAATTCGTCAGCCTCCAGAATCATCCAATCACTATCCTTCGACAGCAATAAATTGGATTGATAATTACGGGATATTCCTCCTAAAAAAGCATTGCAGCCTAAAGCTGATGTTTTAAATATATGAGACGTAATCGTTGAAACCGTTGTTTTACCATGCGTTCCCGCAATACCTATTCCTTTCAAATTGTCAGAAAGCAATCCAAGTACTTGCGCTCGTTTTTTAATGGTAAATTGCTGCTCCTGAAAATAAATCAACTGAGGATGATTTGCAGGAATAGCCGGTGTGTAAACAACCAAACTATCGTCTTTTGATTGATACAACGTTGGAATCTGATTAACATCCTCTTGAAATGTAATTCCAATTCCTTCCTTAGTTAATTCCGAGGTAAGCTGAGTTTCCGTGCGATCGTAACCAAACACATTCTTCCCAATGGACTTAAAATAACGAGCAATAGCACTCATTCCAATTCCACCAATACCAATAAAGTAAATATTTTTATAATCCTCAATCCGCATAATCTATATCAATGCAATTATTTGTTCCGCAATATCATCAGCTGCATTAGGCTTAGCCAAAGCCTTACAGTTGGCTGAAAGCTCAGCTAATTTTTCAGTGTCATTAATCAAATTTAATGCTGCGAGAACCATGTCTCGTTCAGCATCAATATCTTTTACCATTATCGCAGCATTTTTATTTACCAATGCCATGGCATTCTTAGTTTGGTGATCCTCAGAAACATTTGGAGAAGGCACCAAAATACATGGTTTCCCAACCAAGCAAAGCTCCGAAATTGTACCAGCACCAGCTCTGGAAATAACCACATCAGCAGCAGCATAAGCTAAATCCATTCTTCCCAAAAAGTCAAAAACCTTTAATCTTGGAATATCCCAGGTTTTCAATTCTTCACGAAGCTTTTCGATATAAAACCCTCCTGTTTGCCAAATCACCTGAACTTCAGATTCGGAAATTTGTGAAAGAGAACCCAGCACACTATTATTAATAGTTCTGGCACCCAAACTACCACCTACAATTAAAATCGTTTTTTGATCCGGATTTAGCTGAAAATGTTCCATAGCTTCCAGCCTTTTCGAAGAAATATCCAATAAATCTTTTCGAACAGGATTCCCTGTTAATAATATTTTATCAGCAGGAAAAAATCGCTCCATCCCTTCATAAGCAACACAAATCTTCTTTGCTTTTTTAGACAGAAGTTTGTTGGTAATGCCTGCATAAGAATTTTGCTCTTGAATAACAGTTGGAACGCCCAATCTTGCCGCAACATGTAATAGTGGTCCACTGGCATATCCGCCAACACCAACTACAGCATCAGGTTGAAATCCTTTAATTACAGCTTTTGCTTTCCAAATACTTCGAAGCAATCGAGAAAAAAATTTCAGATTCTCTTTCGAGAAACTTCTTTGCAATCCGCGAATTGGTAATCCAATGATATCATATCCTGCAGCAGGAACCTTTTCCATTTCCATTTTGCCTTCGGCACCTACAAATAAGATTTCACAATTGCTATGCTTTTGTTTAAGTGCATTTGCAATTGATATTGCTGGAAATATATGTCCGCCGGTACCACCACCACTTACGATTATCTTAATTTTATCCTTCATTCTATTTTGCTTCTTCATTCAATTTCTCTTCCTCATTCACCCAATTACTCACACTTAGTATCATTCCAAATGCAGCACTTGTAAAAATTAAAGATGTTCCTCCCATACTTACTAAAGGCAAAGGTTGCCCCGTTACCGGGATTAAATTAACCGACACGGCCATATTGGTTAGCGCCTGAAAAACGATACTTAGCGACAAGCCTATGACCAGGAATGCGGGAAAAGTCCGATTGCATTTCCGAACAATCAAGCCGGCCCGATACATTAATATGAGGTAAAAAGCCAGTATAATAAAACCTCCAATCCATCCCATTTCTTCCAAAATAATGGCATAAATAAAATCGGAATATGGATGTGGTAAAAAATTTCGTTGCGTACTATTCCCCGGGAATTTGCCAAAAATCCCACCAGAAACCACGGCAATTTTTGCTTGTTCTACCTGATAATTCTGATTATTATTTACGTTCGCCTCATCATCATCGAAAAAGTTAACGATTCTACTACGTACTGTTTGAATACGACCAATGCTCGGAAGTAGAGGAGCCATCACAATCAGCACGATCACAAATCCTAAAACGACACCAATCGATCCAAACAAATATTTTTTTGCTATTCTCCCAATAAACATCAGTAAATAACATACTCCACCTAATAATGCCGAAGTAGAAAAGTCATCCAGAAAAATAATCAAACATACAATTCCAACAGGAATAACAATGTGCCAGAATGCCTCTTTTTTACAAGATTCCTCGGCCTGATATCGGGATAAGGTTCTGGATACATGAAGTATTAATGCGAGTTTAGCAAGTTCTGATGGCTGAAAATTGAAACCAATTCCTGGAATTGTAATCCACCTTGATGCATCATTTAGATTTGTACCGACAAGCTTTGCCAGAATTAGTAATCCAATTGAAATTACCAGTACAATATTAGCAGAACTGGAATAGACTGTGTAAGGAATCCGATGAATTACGTAAATAATCATATAGCAACCACCCAAAAGAATCAATTGCTTAATAAAGAAATAGGAAGTATTACCTCCTCTTACTTTATAAGCAAGAGTTCCGGTTGAACTATAAACAACCAGCAAAGAAATCAATGACAAAAATAAGATGATGATCCAAATGACCTTATCTCCTTTTAAGTTAAAATTCTTTAACAACTTTGCCATATCCTCAATTTATAGATTTCTAACTTCTTCTTTGAACTGATTGCCGCGATCTTCATAATTTTTGAACAAGTCAAAACTTGCACAAGCTGGAGATAACAAAACGATTTCTTCCTTGTCAGCTATCTTATATGCCTGATTCACCGCCTCTTTCATAGATTCAGCATCAACAATCACATCCACTTTACCATCAAATGCAGCATGAATTTTTGAGTTATCAATACCCAGACACACAATTCCTTTCACCTTTTCTTTCACCAAATCGGCAAGAATTGAATAATCGTTTCCCTTATCAACTCCGCCAACAATCCAAACAACCGGCTCTTCCATACTCTCCAAAGCGTACCATGTAGAATTAATATTCGTGGCTTTAGAATCATTAATAAATTGAATCCCTCTAACACGAACAACTTTTTCCAAACGATGATCAACCCCTTGAAAATCACTCAAACTTTCTCGAATTACTTCTTTTCGAATTTGCAGTACACTGCCCGCGATTCCCGACGCTAATGAATTATAGACATTGTGAATTCCCGGTAAAGACAAATCTTTTTTATCCATAAAAAATAGGCTCTCTTTGTATTGTATTTTTAAAAGTTCGTTCTCAATCCATCCGCACATTTCCTTTTCTTCACGAACAGAGAAGGGCAATAATTGAGCTAGAGTGTCGCAATTCATTAATTCCTTTTTGATGATTTCATCATCTGTGCAAAACACAAAAGAATCCTCAGACCTCATATTTTGCAATATCCTGAATTTTGAATTGATATAATTTTCCATTTTATAATCATACCGATCCAAATGATCTGGCGTAATATTTAAAAGAATGGCGATATTCGCCCTAAACTCATACATCCCATCCAACTGAAAACTGCTCAACTCTACTACGTAATGCGTATAATCTTTTTCAGCCACCTGCCATGCAAGACTTTCCCCAACATTTCCAGCTAAACCAACATGCAAACCAGCCTTCTTAAGCATATGATACAAAAGCAAAGTTGTTGTTGTTTTTCCATTGCTCCCGGTAATACAAATCATCTTTGCATTGGAAAATCTTCCTGCAAATTCAATTTCCGAAACAATTGGAATATTTCTTTCAATCAACTTAAGAATCAAAGGTGCTTTATCCGGAATACCTGGACTTTTCACCACTTCATCTGCTGAAAATATAAGAGATTCCGTATGCTGCTTTTCCTCAAAATCGAGCTGATATTTATTCAGCGCCATTTTGTATTTGGGACTTATCTCTCCAAAGTCTGAAACAAACACATCAAAGCCTTTTGATTTGGCCAACACGGCCGCACCAACACCACTTTCTCCTGCACCTAATATGACGATTCGTTTTGTCATTTGTTCTTATCTAATCTTTAGAGTTACTATTGTTATAATTGCCAAGAAGATTCCAATGATCCAAAATCGAGTAACAATTTTTGGCTCAGGATATCCCATCATCTGATAATGATGATGAAGCGGTGCCATTTTAAAAATCCTTCTTCCTTCACCGTATTTCTTCCTTGTGTATTTAAACCAAGAAACCTGCATCATTACCGAGATATTTTCAACAAGAAAAATCCCACACAAAATAGGGATCAACATTTCTTTGTGAATAATGATGGCAAATACAGCAATAATTCCACCCAGAGAAAGACTTCCTGTATCTCCCATAAACACTTGTGCCGGGTACGAATTGTACCACATAAAACCAATGGTTGCACCAATAAAAGCCGCAATAAAAATTACGAGTTCGCCAGAATTTGGAATGTACATGATATTCAAATAATCGGCATATACAACGTGACCAGACACATAGGCCAATATTCCCAAAGTAGCTCCAATAATAGCAGAAGAACCTGTTGCCAGACCATCCAAGCCATCAGTAATATTTGCTCCGTTTGAAACGGCTGTTACAATAAATATGGTAATGATTATAAAAACCAACCAAGCCAATATTGGTGCATGTTCACCTCCAAAAGCAACTAAAGATTCATAATCGAATTCATTGTTCTTAAAAAATGGAATCGTAGTTTTTGTTGACTTTACATCAGTTGTCAAACGAGTTGTTCCAGGGGCTATAGATGAAAATCCTTCATCAACCATTTCTGTTTGAATTCCGATTTCATTACTAGCCGCTTTTTCGCGAATAACTACATCATCATTAATATAAAGGGTTAATCCAACAATTAAACCTAATCCAACCTGACCAGCGACTTTAAACTTCCCGCTTAAACCAGCTTTGTCTTTTTTAAATACTTTAATATAATCATCGATAAAGCCAATTAATCCTAACCAAATTGTTGTAATGATCATTAGCAAAATGTAGATGTTATCCAATTTGGCAAACAGCAAAACCGGAACTATAATGGAGAGAATAATAATAATCCCACCCATGGTTGGAGTCCCTTTTTTCTCCATTTGTCCTGCTAAACCTAAATCACGAACCACCTCACCAATTTGCTGTTTTTGCAATAATTGGATGATCTTTTTCCCAAATACAGTTGCAATAAACAACGAAGTCATAATGGACAATGCCGCCCGAAATGAAATGTATTCAAACATTCCTGCTCCAGGAAAATCCAATTGATTTAAATATCGAAATAAATAGTATAACATAACTACAGTTTAAAAATTTCTCTTATTATTTCCTTATCATCAAAATGATGCTTAACTCCTTTTATCTCCTGATAATCTTCGTGACCTTTCCCTGCAATCAGAATAATATCATCTTTTTTGGCTAACATACATGCTGTTCGTATGGCTTCTTTCCGATCCGCTATTGCCAATACTTTTCGAGTATTATTCGCGGCCACTCCTTCTTTCATCTCTTTAATAATCTGATCAGGATCTTCCGATCTGGGATTATCTGAAGTAAGAATTACCTTATCGCTTAGCTCGGCACTAATTTTTGCCATTAATGGTCGTTTTGTTTTATCCCTATCGCCACCAGCGCCAACAACAGTTATTACTTGCTCGTTCCCTGATCGTAAAACACTAATTGTTTCCAAAACATTTTTCAATGCATCAGGAGTATGAGCATAATCGACAATCGCCATAATACCATCCGTTGAAATGATACTTTCAAATCTTCCATCAACAGATTTAAGTTCACTGATTCCTTTTAATACTTCGTCCTTATTTTGATTTAATAAAAGAGCCGTACCATAAACCGCAAGTAGATTGTGAGCATTAAAATCGCCAATAAAATTGGTCCAGACCTCCGTGCCATCCATTTCTAAGAGCATGCCTGTAAAATGCTTTTCTAAAATCTGGCAGCGGTAATCAGCAAAAGAACGGGTCGAGTAGGTAAATTTATGCCCTTTCATATTCTGAAGCATAAGCTTTCCATTCTTATCATCGGCATTTGTAATGGCAAATGATTTCGTTCCTAACTGATCAAAAAATGCTTTTTTCACCTTTAAATAAGCATCGAATGTTTTGTGATAATCGAGATGATCGTGAGTGATATTCGTAAAAATTCCACCCTTAAAATTCAATGCTCCAACCCTTTTTTGATCGATAGCATGCGAACTTACTTCCATAAAACAATATTCGCATCCAGCCTCTACCATTTCCGCCAACAAAGCATTTAACTGCAATGCATCTGGTGTTGTATGAGTTGCCTTTATTTCTTTTTCATCGACATAATTGCGAACTGTCGACAACAAACCAACTTTATATCCAAGTTTTCTAAACAAATTATAAAGAAGTGTTGCAATTGTGGTCTTCCCGTTTGTTCCGGTTACGCCAACCAATTGTATATTCTCTGTTGGTTTGTTGTAAAAATTATGAGCTATCTGCGAAAGAACGGCCGAAGAATCTTCAACGATTACAAAACTTGTTTCGGAGGTACTACTTTCAGGTAATTCTTCACAAACAATAACCTTTGCTCCTTTTTCAACTGCGGTCTCAATAAAATCATGACCGTCTGAAATGGTTCCCCGACATGCAATAAACAGATCCCCACTTTTCACCTTACGAGAGTCAAATTGAATCTCATTCACTTCAACATCCCAGTTTCCCTTTATACTTTGAATCTTTATCGAACCAAAAAGTTCATTTATATTTTTCCCCATCTGTCACATTTTAAGATAAATCGATTGTAATATGATCTCCCTTTTTAAAATAGGCTCCTGGTTGAATAGATTGTTGAGAAACAAATCCCAAACCTCTCACCTTAACCCTTAGTCCTACATTTTCTAATATATACAGTGCATCCTGAACCCCCATACCTTTTACATTTGGTACCATGAATTTCTTTACTGTTCTGTATTTGTATTCAATAGTTGATTCTTTTCGAGAAGTCATCACCCATTCGGACTTAATATCTTTGTTAACTATTTCAATACCTAATTCATCAAACACGTTATCCAAATCATTTTTATATCCATTTAAAGAAACCGGCAACTTTGGCTCAAGATCTAACTCATCTGGTTTTGTTGGATGCATCGAATAACTCATTGCATACACTTTATCAGCTATTGTTTTAAATACAGGACCGGCAACCTGATTCCCATAGAAACCCATGGTTATATTTGGTCGATTAATTACTACAATGCATGAATACATTGGGTTATCAGCAGGAAAATATCCTACAAATGAAGCCTGATATACTTTAACCTTATAGCCTTTATTTTTATCTGCTATTTGAGCTGTTCCTGTTTTTCCTGCTATTGAATAATTCGAGTTAAGAAGATTTGTCGCCGTTCCTCTTAAAACAACACCTTCCAACATATTTTTTACATTTTTTAGTGTTTCTCCTGAGCAAATTTTAGATTTTAAAACCTCCTTACCAAAAGTTTGAATTACATCGCCATGATACCTCAGCTCCTTAACCAAGTAAGGCTTCATCATCTTGCCATTATTCGCAATTGCATTATAAAATGCGAGTGTTTGTAATGGTGTTTGTTGAACCGCGTATCCTATCGACATCCACGGTAAAGAAACTCCCGACCATGAAGGATCATCAGGATACTTTATAATAGGAATACCTTCCCCTTTAATATCAAGTCCCAACGGTTCATTTAGCCGAAATTCATACAGCCGGTTAATAAAGGATCTTGGCTTGTTCTTATAATATTCATTTATCAATTTAGAAATCCCAACATTTGAAGATTTTTCAATAACCTCTTGCACTGTAATTTTCCCAAATCCTCCTTCATGAGAATCACGCATTTTTTCATTATAAAAGCTGAACACACCATTCCCTGTATCAACAGAATCCATCGGGTGAACGTATCCATCCTCTAACAAGGCCATTATTGATGCCAATTTAAATGTTGAACCAGGTTCTGTAGCTTCCCCAATAGCATAGTTATAATCTTCCTTATACGATTGAGATGCTTCATCAAAACCCAAATTAGCAATTGCTTTAATTTCTCCGGTTTTCACCTCCATTAAAACAACCGATCCATGATGAGCATTGTATTTTATAAGCTGTTGTATCAGAGCCGATTGTGTAACATCCTGATAATTCACATCAATTGTTGTAATCACATCGTTACCATCTTTAGGCTCAACCGTGTTTATAGGCAGCCACCTACCCGACATTTTCTGAATAATACTAATGCCATCAACACCTTTTAGGTCACTTTCAAAAGCTAATTCGATACCCACTTTACCAATTTGCTGATTTTGATCTCCATCCTGCAAATATCCAATTGTTCTGTTGGCCAAATTTAAATGAGGCTGTATGCGCCTGTTTTCTTGGACACAAATCAATCCTCCCTTATTTTGACCGAGTCGGAAAATGGGAAAAGTCTTAATCTTTTTTAGACCTATGTAATTAATTTTCTTTCGATGTAATAAGAAATATCGATTTGAATTGGTTCGATATTTTGCTTTCCATAGCATTTTCCGATATTCTTTCACAGGCTTATCACGAAAGAAACGAGACAAACAAAGGGCCAAAGAATCAACATCTGAGCGGAAAAGAGAATCGGTTAATCCGGAAGCACGAAAATCCATTCGAAGTTCATAATAAGGCAATGAACTTGCCAACAATCGTCCGTCGGAAGCACAAATATCTCCACGATTGGCCGGCACGATCACATCTCGTTGCGAAAGAGATTGAGCTTTACTACGCCATTTATCTCCTTCGAACAATTGCAAGGCTACCGTTCTTCCCACAATGAGTATCGCAAAAATAATCACCAGAGTGTAGATTGCCCCAACTCGCCATATGATATCCTTTTTTATCGGCACTACTTCTCTAAATATATTATAATTGGAGGCTCTGTTGATTCAATCAAGTCGAGTCCTTCCTTTTTCACTCTTTTTACAACTTCCGATTGTTTACTCATAAACATCAAATCTGATGCTGTTGTAATCGCTTCAAACCTTAACTCCTTTAACTCTTTCTCCAGACTAACCATATCACGATAAACAAGTTCGGAACGATACCTGTTACTGATATAAAAAATTCCTAAGACAACTAAAAAAATAATAAATGGCAGCTGTTGCACCACTTCAGTTTTCGTTAAAATACTTCCATCAATAAAATCCTTAATCGAACCTAAAGAAGTTTCCTTCAGCTCCTCACTAGGCTTAATAAAATCATTGTATTTCTTACGAAATTTAAACATTTCTTACTCTGTTTTAGGCTGAGCAATTCGAAGTTTAGCACTTCGTGCCCGTCCATTTAGTTCAATCTCTTTTTCACTCGGAAGAATTACCTTTCGATTAACAGCGGTTAATGGCGTTTGCACATTTCCAAAAAAATCTTTCTCAGCATTACCATCAAATTTCCCATCACGAATAAAATTCTTCACCAATCTATCTTCCAATGAATGATAGGTTATCACCACCAATCGTCCATCTGGCTTCAACATATCTGCCGACTGCAACAACATTTCTTTCAAAACATCCATTTCTTGATTCACTTCAATTCGAATGGCCTGAAACACCTGCGCTAAATATTTATGCTCTTTAAACTTTGGTGTACATGGAGCAATCACTTCTTTAAAATGCTGAATGGTAGTAAACGGCATTAATTTTCGTTGGTCATCTATTAAATGAGCCAATTTTCCAGGATTTTTCACCTCTCCATAAAACTTGAAGATTCGATACAAATCCTCAACGCTATACTCATTCAACAAATCAGCTGCAGTAAAACTTGCATCTTGATTCATTCTCATATCCAAATCGCCATCAAAACGAAAAGAAAAACCTCGCTCGGCAACATCAAAATCATGGGAAGAAACACCAAGATCAGCTAAAATACCATCAACTTTGGGATACTTTAAATATTTCATGAAATTTTTAAAGTATCTAAAATTATGACGGACAAATATAAATCGATCGTCATCAGGCACATTTTCTTCAGCGTCCACATCCTGATCAAAACCAATCAACTTCCCTGTAGTAAGGTGTTTTAAAATTTCTCTTGAATGACCTCCTCCACCAAAAGTAAGATCCACATAAATTCCATCTGGCTTAATATCCAACCCCTCGATGCTCTCTCCTAGTAAAACTGGAATATGATACGTACTCATTTTATTATCTTTTATATTGAATCACAAAGGAACAACACTAAATGCTCATTTTCAACAATTACTCGTTGTTTGAATCACCTCCTAAAATCTCATCTGCTAAATCGCTAAATCCTTCTTGTCCCAGAGCCGATTTTTCGTAAGTTTCAGTATCCCATATTTCGATTTTCCCATCCTGTCCGGCTAAGGTTACATCCTTAGTAAACCCGGCAAATTCAAAAAATTTCTTCGGAATTAAAATCCGCCCATTCCCATCAATCAAAACCTCTGCTGTACCTCTAAAAAACTCCCGCAAAAATCCGGCATGCTTCCTATTAAAAGAATTTACCTTCGCTCGCACCATTTCGGTTTGTTTCTCCCATTCAGAAATAGAATACAGATCCAGGCATTTTTCATACAAATTTTTCCGCAAAACACAACGATTCTCAGAACCCCCATTCAGAAGCTTCCGAAACGCTGAAGGTAGCAAAACGCGACCTTTCGAATCTAATCGGCAAGGATAATCACCTATAAATGTTACCATTGAGAAAACTAAGTTACAATTGTAAAATTAGAGAAAAATTTACCCACTTTCAACCACATCTTCCCACTTTTATAGTTTTGTTGATAACTTTTCTCACACACCTCAACTAATTATCACTCAATTATATTGAGATTGTTACAAAACTTGAAAAAACAATGCAAGAAAATTGCGATATTTGCTGATCACATTAAAAGATTTCAGATTTTTATGCAAAAAGAAGACGCTCCTGAGAGCTATTTAAAAATTGATATAGAGAAAGTTTTTGCGAGCAAAAGTGAAAAAATATCAAGATTACTCCCAGGTTTTATAATTCGCTACCTTAAACGAATCATTCATCAAGATGAGCTTAATGATTTTTTATCAAGAAATCATCAAAAACAAGGTATTGAATTTGCCGATAGTGTGTTAGAGGAGCTTCAAATAAGTTTTGAAATTAAAGGTTTTGAAAACATTAACAAAGATGGAAGATACATTTTCGCTTCAAATCATCCTTTAGGAGGCCCCGACGGAATAATCCTAATCAGTATATTTGGTAAATACTTTCCTAAAATCAAATTTCTGATTAACGACATCTTGATGAACATCAAAAACTTATCAGACGTATTTGTCCCAATAAACAAACATGGAGGACAGGCCAAAGAAGCTGCTAAAATAATAGAAGAAGCCTACCAATCGGAAGCAACCATGATAACCTTTCCTGCGGGTCTAGTATCCCGAAAACAAAAAGGGAAAATTGAAGACCTAGAGTGGAAAAAAAGCTTTATCGCTAAGGCAAAAAAACACAAACGCGACATCGTGCCCATTCATATTGATGGAAGGAACTCAAATTTTTTCTATAATCTTGCGAACCTTAGAAAGTTCCTAGGTTTAAAATCTAATTTGGAAATGTTATATTTGCCCAACGAATTATTTAAACAGCGAGGAAAAAAATTCACAATTAGCATAGGTAAACCGGTATCGTACCAAACCTTTGACAAAAGTATGTCGTATGATAGTTGGGCTGAAAAAATGAAAAGGGAAACATATAAATTGGCAAACCAATAAATACTGCCACCAAAGATTCAATTCTTTTTATCAAATATTAGCCCAAGTACTATTCATTATTATCTATAATGTAAGTATTTTTGAAAACTATTTTGACAAAAGGAAAAACAAGTAATAATAATCCTTACAAAGGAACCAATACACCGACTGATGAAAGAAATTATTCCCCCTGTACCGCGAGAGGAACTTGAAAAAGAGCTGACTGAAGAAAGATTTGTACGCAAGACCAACAAGGGATCGAATGAAATCTACTGTTTCACTCATCACGACTCCCCAAATTTAATGCGGGAAGTTGGCCGTTTACGCGAAATCACTTTCCGTAAAGCAGGAGGAGGTACAGGTAAAGATATCGACATTGATGATTTTGATTTGGACGAGAAACCATATCATCAGTTAATTGTCTGGGATCCTAAAGCCAAGGAGATCCTTGGTGGTTACCGTTACATTTTATGCAAAGATGCTCCTGTTGACGAGAACGGTGATACATATTTAGCAACGTCCAAGCTTTTTAACTTTTCAGCTGATTTCAAAAAGAACTATATGCCTCATACAATTGAGTTAGGGCGTTCTTTTGTTCAACCTGATTATCAATCAATAAAGAAAGGAAGAAAAAGCTTATACGCTTTGGATAATTTATGGGATGGATTAGGTGCGTTAATCGTAGATTATCCTGAAATTAAATATTTTTTTGGAAAAGTAACTATGTATCCGGATTACAACAGAGATGCCCGTAATCACATCCTGTATTTTATGAATAAAATGTTCAACGATCCGGACAAATTAGCTACTCCTACAACTCCTCTTGAAACCAATATGGATATAGAGCAGCTGGAAAAAGATTTTTGCAAAGATACATTTGAAGAAAACTACAAAGTTCTATCTCAAAATGTTCGAAGAAATGGCGAAAATGTTCCTCCACTTATCAATGCATACATGGGATTATCTCCAACAATGAAATGTTTTGGAACTGCTGTAAACACCCACTTTGGAGATGTTGAAGAGACTGGCATCATGATTACAATTGCAGATGTATACGACAATAAAAAAGAAAGACATACTTCTTCTTATCTTTCTTTATTACACATCAGATTTCCAAAAACAAGATTGAATATTTTCAAAAAGAAATAACATCAAAAGCATTCTGAAAAGGATGCTTTTTTTAGTAAGCTATTAAAGCAAAAAACCCGCCTTTTCCAAGACGGGTTTCTGTTTTTCGCAGCTTTATTTTAATAAGACCGCTTATCATTTCCTTCACAGTAATTAATAAAAGAAGTATTTACTACTTTATTCCCTCCTGGTGTTGGGTAGTTACCGGTAAAATACCAATCACCCGTATTCTCAGGGCATGCAATATGAAGATTTTCAATTGTTTGATACACAATTTGCACTTCTGCATCCATTACCTCCGGAGTTAAAAGTTCTGCAATTTTACCTGATATTGCTTCCGCCGTAAAAGGTTTGTAAATTTCTTTCACATAATTCACAACCTCTTCTTTTGGTAAATTTTCCTGTGCTTTACACTTTTTATAGGTCTCATCAATAATACTCTCCAAACCTTGTTCCTTAAGCATGGCAATGGCAGCATTAAAAGCAATAAACTCGCCCATACGAGTCATATCTATTCCATAACAATCCGGATAACGAATTTGAGGAGCAGAAGAAACAATTATGATCTTTTTGGGGTGAAGACGATCTAGAATCCGTAAAATACTTTGCTTTAAAGTTGTTCCACGCACAATTGAATCATCAATAACAACCAGATTATCCTCATTATTTTTAACAATTCCATAAGTTACATCATAAACATGTCCCACCAAATCGTCACGCCCCTCATCATTAGAGATGAAAGTTCTCAACTTTGCATCCTTAATGGCAATCTTCTCTACTCTCGGTTCTACTGAAATGATCTCTTGCAATTTCTCCTCAGTCCAGCCTCCATTCAAATCATGAATTTGTTGTTTTTTCAGTTCCATCAAGTGATGTCGAACTCCTTCCATCATTCCATAAAATGCTGTTTCAGCAGTATTCGGAATAAAGGAAAATACCGTGTTTTTTAGGTCATGATCAATAGAGTCTAAAATAGCAGGAGTCAACAATTGACCCAGCATTTTTCTTTCTTTATAAATATCCTTATCACTTCCTCGAGAAAAATAGATTCTCTCGAACGAACATGATCTTCTCTTTTGAGCCACACGTATAGGAACCTCGGCAACTTCTCCATTCCTACGAACAATTACCGCATTTCCTGGGGCAACTTCTTTAATTGTATTCGCTCTTACATTTAAAGCTGTTTGTATCACTGGTCGTTCAGAAGCAACTACTACAATTTCATCATCATGATAATAATATGCCGGACGAATCCCCCAAGGATCCCTCATTACGAAAGAGTCGCCATGACCAAACATACCCGCAATTGCGTATCCTCCGTCCCAATCTCTACTCGCACTTGAAAGCACATGCTGTATATCAATATTCTTTTCTATTTGATGCGAAATTTCCTGATTAGATAAACCATCATTTTTATACTGACGGAATAACATTTGATTTTCCTCATCTAAATAATGGCCTACTTTTTCCAATATTGTAACCGTATCGGTATAATTCTTTGGACATTGTCCCAAACCAACCAATACATTAAAAAGCTCATCAACATTAGTCAGGTTAAAATTTCCTGCTAACACAAGGTTTCTCGATTTCCAGTTGTTTTCTCTCATTACTGGATGAACGAAATCGATACTATTTCGTCCAAATGTCCCATATCGTAGATGTCCCAGATATAATTCGCCTGCGAATGGTAAGTTTTCTTTAGCCCAAACAGGATCGTTAAATTTTTCAGGATTTTTCGCCTCTGCCGCCACAAATTCTTTAAATATACCGTCGAAAACATCTTTTATTGGCTGATCACTACACGATCGCTCACGATGGATGTATCTATTCCCAGGAGCCGTATCTAATTTCAACCCAACAGCTCCAGCACCTTCCTGGCCTCTATTGTGTTGTTTTTCCATCAACAGATAGAGCTTTTGAATACCATATCTCCACGATCCATATTTTTCCTGATAGTACTCAAGAGGTTTTAGCAATCGAATCATTGCTATCCCGCACTCGTGCTTTAGTTGGTCACTCATTCTTAACTTCTTAAATGGTTATTTAGTTTGCATTTTGTATTTATCCTCTTCATCCAAAATAACCTCATCAAGCTCTTGCTGAATTGGTATTAAATCTGAAAATAAAATATAAGTCTTTACCGGATAAGAATTCGGAAAAAACTTTAAACAAGCTTTAGTAAGCTCAATTGATTCTATCTTTGTTCGAAAATTTCCAACCGTAACTCTAAAGTCAGGCGCCTTATATACGACATAAACCCTTTCGTCAGGAAATAATTCTTTAAATTCTTTCTTAATCGCAAATGCCTTTTCTCTATCCGTACTTCTACCCGAAAAAATCTGAATTCTATATCCTGGGAAACCCGGATCCTTTAAATTTATCAGTTTGTCAGTTTTAAGTAGCACCGGAATTCGGGCATCTTGAATAACATTTACCTTCCCTAAAGAATCAACTTTTTCAGCATAACCAAACTGAACATCATCTGCAGATTGTGCAGTTAATGAGATACCAGATAAAATAAAAAAGGATAAGATTACTATTTTAACGTACTGCATTTTTCTTTGTTTATCAACGCCTTAATACAGAAAACTCATTCCGCAATAAATAAGGTGCGTGTTTCATTTTAACAATATTCTGTAATTTTAATCGTTAGGCACAGATAATATTGGAATTTCAGAACGATTTATCATTTGTTGAGCATAGGATCCAAAAAACATATTAATCGAACTCTCAGCCTGTTCTGTCATGATGGTAATTAAATCAGCATCTACTTCGCGAGCATAATTAAGGGATGTATAGGTATTATTATCTCCTTTACGGATACTTTTCACACAATCAACATTCGCATCCTTAAAGTAGACTTCCGCCTGCCTCATATAGAGGTCAATCTTCCCAATAACATTCGAATCGGAAGTTTCATGAACACCTAAAATATGAATCTTCGCATTACATCTGGAGGCGATTTCAGCTACAAATGGGATTTTCTTTCTTGTCTCAACACTTGCATCAATGGGCATTACAATTGTTTTCAACTGCCCTTTAGTGAATTCCTTTTGCACCGTTATTACCGGACAAGTAGCATTAGTTACTACTTTAACGGCATTGCTTCCTATAAAAAACTCTTCGAAACCCGAAGCGCCGTAAGCTCCCATAAGAATCATATAAGCATCGCCGTATTTCGCTTGATTTACAATTTCGCGGTAAACACTTCCCGTTCTGATCTTAAAATCAAAAACTCCATTCTTGACACAATAGTCAGCAGAATGAAGCTCAATCAATTTCTCAAAATATTCATGTACGGTATGTATTATTTCATTTTTCAATTCCTCAAAATGAAAAGGAATTTCGAATTTCTCAGATTTCTGTACATGAATCATCCTAAGATGACAATCCAATTTATTTGACAAAAAAATGCCAAACCTCAATGCATTGAGAGAATCGCCAGAAAAATCGACTGGAACTAAAATACGCTTCATGATGTCTACTTTTACATTAACACTTTATATAACCGTAACGCAAGAACTATTCCTAAATTTGATTTATTACAAGAAAACAGAATTCAAAAGAAATTTATTATTACAAACCCACTATAAATCAAGCCTTTCCCGACCCCTTAATTTACGGGATAAAAATACACAAAATTATTTAGCAATAAGCACAATTTCGAGGCCAAAATAAACTAAACTCCCCATTAATTATATCTCGATAAAAATCAATTAGTCTTTCCAAAAAGTACAAATCAATCACCTAAAACCCACTTCTTTAATAATCATAAGCTTAAATGTTAGATACGCAACCTTTATTAATTACTCTTTACAGATTCTAAATCAGCACTCCTTCTCTTGTCAATCAGTTTAGATAATTAACTTTACACAAATTTTTCAATAAGGTAAATACCAAAATGAGCAAGAACAATAAGAAATTATTTTTGGAGACCTATGGTTGCCAAATGAATGTAGCTGATAGTGAAGTTGTAGCTTCGATAATGGAGCATGATGGTTTTACGATTACCAAAAACCGCGAAGAAGCTGATGTAATTTTAGTGAATACTTGCTCGATTCGTGAAAATGCTGAAACCAGGGTTCGAGGGAGAGTGCAAGGATTTAGCGAATTAAAGAAAAAGAACCCAAAACTTTTAATTGGTGTAATTGGTTGCATGGCTGAACGACTGGGCGAAAAATTATTTGATCAGGAAAAAAATGTAAATATAGTTGTTGGCCCTGATGCCTATATGGATCTTCCTCTTCTGGTGAAAAAAGCTGAGAACGGAGAAAAGGCTATCAACATTGAACTTTCGCTTACTGAAACATACAAAGATATTTGTCCATCGCGAATTGACGAAACCTCAATATCTGGTTTTGTATCTATCATGAGAGGTTGCAATAATTTCTGCACCTATTGTATTGTTCCTTATACAAGAGGACGCGAACGTAGCCGAAATCCGGAAAGTATATTAAAAGAAGTGCAGGATTTAGCAGAAAAAGGATACAAAGAAGTAACCCTTTTGGGACAGAATGTAAATTCCTTTGTCTTTAAAAACTCTATTTCAGAACTAAGTTTCCCCGAGTTATTAGAAATGGTTGCAATTTCAGTTCCGAATATGAGAATTCGATTCGCAACCTCGCATCCTAAAGACATGAGTGATGACACACTAAACGTTATCGCCAAGAATGACAATATTTGCAATTTCATTCATTTGCCCGTACAATCGGGAAGTGATTCTGTTCTAAAAGACATGCGCCGAAAATACACACAGGAGTGGTATAAAGATCGAATTGAAGCGATCCGAAGAATTATTCCAGGATGTGGTATTTCATCTGATATTTTTTGTGGATTTCATAATGAAAGTGAAGAAGATTTTAACCAGACCATTGAATTAATGAAATGGGCGAAATTTGATTTAGCATACATGTTCAAATATTCAGAACGCCCAGGTACATTTGCCTACAAGAATTTAGAAGATAATGTTCCTGAGGATGTAAAGCAAAGGAGATTAGAAGAAATGATCATTCTGCAAAATCAGATATCACTAGAGAACAACCAAGGTGACATTGGACAGGTCTTCGAAGTTTTAATCGAAGGTATTTCGAAAAGATCGGAACAAGATGTATACGGAAGAACTTCGCAAAACAAAGTGATCGTATTTCCAAAAAAAGATTACCAAATAGGTGATTTCGCAAATGTGATTGTAAAAGATTGCACCAAAGCAACCCTTGTGGGAGAAGCTGTATAAATTACTAGATATATCAGAATCCAACAAATTTGAACATTCCAATTTTGTTGGATTTTTTTATGATATTTTCGCTAACTTTCTTAAACCTAAACTTATACTTATGAAAATTCAGATTCGACCAGAAAACAAAAGTGACTACAATATAATATCCATGGTTAACGACATCGCTTTTGGTCAGGAAGCTGAAGGAATACTGGTAGAGAAACTACGTAAGAATAAAAAATTTAGTAAAGACCTTTCCCTTGTTGCTTGCATGGGAAATGAAATTATTGGGCACATTCTCTTCTTTCCTGTTGAAATCAAATCTGACAACAGCACATTTGAATCTTTGGCACTGGCTCCAATGTCGGTATTACCAGAATTGCAAGGACTTGGAATTGGTTCTCAATTAATTGAAAATGGATTGGCTAAGGCTAAAAAAATGGGACACAAATCAGTAATTGTATTAGGTCACGCTGATTTTTATCCAAAATTTGGTTTTACTCCTGCATCCAAGTTCAAAATCTCCTGCCCTTTTGAAGTATCAGACGAGGTTTTTATGGCACTTGAATTGGAAAAGGATTCTTTGGCATCTGTTTCCGGATGTATTGAATATCCAAAAGAATTTAACGACCTCTAAAACAATAAAATCAGTCATTCAAAGAACAGCTTAGTAGTCCGAAAACGAACAGTGTTTTGTTCACATACGAACAATAATAATCACCTGTAACATAAGACTTCCGACACAAGCATACACACAATCAACAGCTTATTAGCTTTGGTACAAATTATGATACTATCATCGAATTAATATTATTGTTCAGGGATATTTTATGTCTTAAATTTTAATACAATTCGATAAAACATGATTAGAAAGCTATTTTTCATCACTACGTTTTTAATTGCACTTGCACAAAGTCTTCTTGGTATGGATAAGCCTCAATGGCTTCGTTATCCATCAATCTCTCCAGATGGTCAAACTATAGTTTTTGAATATGGCGGTGATTTATTCACCATTTCATCGGAAGGTGGCAATGCCACATCACTAACAAGCAATCAAGCATACGATTATCAACCAATCTGGTCTCCCGATAGTAAAACAATCGCTTTTGCTTCCGACCGATATGGGAATTTTGATATTTTCACCATTCCTGCAATAGGCGGAACACCTAATCGAATTACATTTAATTCCAAAGGAGAAACCCCATCAAGTTTTACTCCAGATGGTCAAAACATTTTATTTTCATCAACAATTGGTGATGATTCCAGAAATGCAATGTTCCCATCAGGTGTACTTCCTGAATTATATAGTATTCCGGCTAAAGGTGGTAAAACATCACAAATACTTACAACTCCTGCTTTAGATGCGAAGTACAGCAAAGACATGAATTACATTCTGTATCGCGATAGTAAGGGATACGAAGATCATTGGAGAAAACACCACACTTCGGCTGTTACAAGAGATATTTGGTTGTATGATGTACAAAATAAAAAACACAGCATGTTTTCAACATTTAATGGTGAAGATTTGTACCCCGTTTTTAATTCGGCCAATGATGAGATCTACTACTTAACAGAAAAATCGGGTAGTTTTAATGTATGGAAAGCTCCTGTAAACAATAAATCTCAGCTCACACAAATCAGTACATTCGACAAACATCCTGTTCGTTTCTTAAGTATTTCTGACAACAACAAACTTTGTTACTTCTGGAATGGAGAAATTTACACTCAGGAAGAGGGTAAAGATCCAATTAAGCTGCTTGTAAATATTGCGACTGATAGCAAAGAAAACGAAGTGAGCTTTGAAAAATTGAGTAGTGGTGCAACAGAAATGAGTGTTTCCCCTGATGGAAAAGAAGTTGCTTTTATCATTCGAGGAGAAGTTTTTGTGACTTCCGTTGAATACGGAACAACGAAACGAATTACCAACACTCCGGAACAGGAACGATCGGTAAGTTATAGTCCTGACGGGAAATCATTACTTTATGCCTCGGAAAGAAATGGCAGTTGGAATCTGTATCAAACAAAAATGACTCGTGAAGATGAAAAACAGTTTGCCAATTCTACTATTTTAAAAGAAGAAGCTCTTCTTGAGATTGATGCAGAAACCTTTCAACCAAAATATTCTCCTGATGGAAAAGAAGTTGCTTTCCTTGAAGATCGGGTAATTCTTAAAGTAATTAATATCGAATCTAAAAAAGTAAGAACTATTTTAGGCAAAAAATGGAACTATTCTTATTCCGACGGAGATCAACATTACGATTGGTCGCCTGATGGCAAATGGTTCCTAGTTAATATTTATCCTCACACCATTTTCATGCCAGATGCGGCAATGGTGGATGCGCAGGGAAATCAGAAGGTGATTAACCTTACTGAAAGTGGGTATAGCGATTCTGAGGCCAAGTGGTCGTTGAAAGGAAATGCCATGATTTGGTTCACAGACAAACGTGGATTTCGCAGTCATGGAAGCTGGGGATCACAATCGGATGTTTACATTCAATTCTTCAATCAGAAAGTATTCGATGATTTTAAACTTTCGAAAGAAGAAAAAGAAATAAAAGAAGAGGCTGAAAAAGAAAAGAAAGAAGAAAAGGACGATGATAAAGACAAGAAAAAAGACAAAAAGGATAAGAAGGACAAAAAAGACGAAGACAAAGTTGAAGATTTAAACATTGAATTTTCAGGAATGGAAGATCGTCAGGTTTGTTTAACCATCAATCCATCTAATCTTTCTGATGCCATCTTGACTCCTGATGGAAAAAAATTATTCTACCTAAGCAAATTTGAAGATGGATATGATCTTTGGGTAAATGATCTGGAAAAGAAAGAAACAAAAAAAGTTCTTGACTTAAAAGGTGGCGGTGGCGCTATGCAATTCGATAAGGATGCTAAAAACCTATTTTTAATGTCGGGAAAGGGCATTATAAAAGTAGAAGTTGCTACAAACACACGAAAAGATATTAGCTATACTGCAGAAATGTATTTGGACAAGGCCAAGGAGAGAGAATACCTTTTTGAGCACGTTTGGCGTACCATGCTAAGAAAATTTTACGATCCGGAAATGCATCAGCTCGACTGGGCTTTCTACAAAAATGAGTACAAACGATTTTTACCTTACATCAACAACAACCACGATTTTGCAGAAATGCTAAGCGAATTGTTGGGCGAGTTAAATGCTTCGCATACAGGTTCCGGTTATCGTGCAAAACACGAAAATGCCGATGAGACAGCAGAATTGGGTGCATTCTTCGATTGGAACTATGAAGGAGATGGTTTGCGAATTGCTGAGATCATGGAAAAAGGACCACTGAACCAAGCTGATTCGAAGATTAAGGCTGGTACTATCATCGAAAAAATTGATGGAAATGTGATTTCAAAAAACGAAAGTTTCTATCCATTATTAAACCACAAAGCTGATAAAAAAGTACTCTTAGCATTATACAACCCTTATACAAAGGAGCGATGGGAGGAAACGGTAAAACCTGTTTCGAGCATTAATACTCTGTTGTACGAACGTTGGGTGAAAAAGCGCCAGGAAGAATGCGAGCGCTTATCGAACGGACGAATTGGATATGTTCATGTAAAGGGGATGGATTCGCCAAGCTACCGAAAAGTGTATTCGGAAATGCTCGGTAAATATGGTACTTACGAAGCTATTGTTGTTGATACCAGATTTAACGGCGGAGGCTGGCTACACGATGATTTAGCCACTCTTCTTAGTGGAGAAATATACTCAACCTTATCGCCAAGAGGACAGGATTTCGGAACCGAACCTCTGAATAAATGGAAAAAGCCATCGGCTGTTCTTATCAGTGAAAGTAATTATTCCGATGCTTGTGCATTCCCTTACGTGTATCAAACATTAAAAATTGGGAAACTTATTGGGATGCCTGTTCCAGGTACTATGACTGCTGTATGGTGGGAAACTCTACAAGATCAGTCCTTATATTTTGGAATGCCGATGGTTGGAGTAAAAGATACCAAAGGGAAATACATCGAAAATCAACAAATTGAACCGGACATCAGGGTTACAAACGACTACGAAATTGTAAGCAAAGGTGATGATCAACAACTTAAAAAAGCTGTGGAACAATTATTAAAAGAAATTGATGAAAAATAGTCTGTAAATCAATGATCCTGCACACGAATCCTTCTTTTAAATAGAAGAAGGATTCCGCAGGTATCTAAAAACACATGGATTAAAATCTTTACAGCAGAAACTGAACAATTAAGTGTAAATGAGACGGAGCTCATCCCTCCTTTGATCACCTCAAATGAATTGGGTTCTGTTCTCATTTTACTAATGTAATTTTTGCTAAGTGATATGACATTACCTTTTTACAAGAAATATTCCATATCGTTTTTATTAACCTACTAACAGATGGAATTATAGGGGTCTGTTCTCCTACTTTTTTTCAAAACCTGAACAGACATAAATTTGCCGAAAATTACACGGAATAGGGGCCGTTGTTATTTTCGGCATTTTCTAAAATTGCTAATACAATTAACACACTATAATTAGTAAGAATATAAAATTTTGATTATGAAACGAATAATTTATTTGTTGCTTTTTCTTGCCATAACAAGCGCAAATGCACAGGAAAACCTGAGCTACCAAAAACCCTCATCAGAAATTTTAGATCTGGTTGATGTAAAGCTTGCTCCATCGGTACTGATTGATGAAAGCAAAGAATTCATGGTTTTGCGTTATCGTGACTCATACAAAACAATTGCAGAGCTCTCTGAAGTTGAATTGCGTTTAGGGGGCTTACGAATCAATCCCCAAACAAATATCGGCAGCAGAACAAACTATTACAACGACCTGAAAATAATTAACTTAAAAGGAAAAAACGAGAATCCAAAACTCGTATCGGGACTACCTGAAAATGCGCGTTTAGCGAATTTCAAATGGTCCCCTGACCAGAAAAAAATAGCCTTTACTCATACTAACCAGACAGGTGTCGAAATTTGGGTTTTGGATCTTAAAAAGGCTGTTGCAACAAAATTAACCGAGGCCAAAGTTAATGCTAATATGGATGATGTGATTAACTGGTTCGAAGACAGTGAGTCGTTATTGGTTAAAATGATTTCGGAGGATAAAAAAGAGCTCATCGATACAGAAAATAGTATTCCTACCGGACCAACAATATCAGTTAATGAAGGAAGTAAAGCTCAAAACAGAACCTATCAGGATTTGTTGAAAAACAAAAATGACGAATTCAATTTTGAACAATTGGCCCTCTCCGATCTTTATAAAGTATCACTAAATGGAGATAAGGAAAAATGGTTAGGTGCTGCAATGTATGGCAGTGTTAGCTTCTCTCCTGACGGCAAATTTATAATGCTAACAACTATAGAAAAACCATTTTCCTACCTAGTACCTTACGAAAGATTCCCATCAAAAACTACAATTTATTCGAGCACTGGGGAAATGATCGAAACAGTATTGGAAGTTCCATTAATTGAGGAATTACCAAAAGGATTTATGGCAATAAGAACTGGGAGAAGAGATTTGAATTGGCGCGACGACAAACCGTCCTCTCTCATCTATACTGAAGCACTCGATGGTGGAGATCCTGAAAACAATGTAGATTTTAGAGACGAAATTTTTGAATTGGAAGCTCCTTTTAACGGAACTCCAAAAAGTATTCTAAAAACAATTAACCGATTTAATACTATTAATTGGGCCAACGATAAAATGGCAATTGCCATAGATTATTGGTGGAACACAAGAAATACGAAAGCTTATGTGTTTAATCCATCGGATGCCAGCCAAAAAGCAAAGATAATTTCAGACAGAAATTATCAAGATAAATACAGTGATCCAGGAAACTTTGTGAAAAAGCGAAATCAGTTCGGAAATTACATTCTGGCATTAGAAGATAACAATGCCTTCTTAATTGGCGATGGATTCTCGGAAAAAGGACAATACCCATTTGTTGACAAGCTGAATTTAAATACTGAAAAAACGGAACGTTTGTATCAATCAAGCTATGAAGAAAAAATTGAAAATATTCAAGATTTTGATCCTGCAGCCAACAAATTATTAGTCCGTATCGAATCTAAAACCGAATACCCTAATTATTACTTCAGAAATTTAAAAAAGAACGATCTTCAGCAACTTACAAGCTTCGGGAATCCATTTAAAAGCATTCAAAATGTTCACAAAGAAGTCATAAAATATAAACGTGAAGATGGGTTGGAACTTTCCGGAACACTATATCTTCCTGTGGGATACGATGTGAATAAAAAAGAAAAAATGCCAATGATATTATGGGCCTATCCCAAGGAATTTAAGGACAAGGCAAGTGCTTCACAAAACACTCAAAATCCAAACGAGTTTACTTACCCTTACTGGGCATCTCCTATTTATTGGGTAACCAAAGGATACGTGGTACTGGACGATGCTTCTTTCCCTATTATTGGTGAAGGTGAAACAGAGCCAAACGATTCTTTCCAAAAGCAATTGGTTTCAAATGCAAAGGCTGCAATTGATGCTGTAGACGAATTGGGATATATCGACAGAAATAAAGTTGCCGTTGGCGGACATAGTTACGGTGCTTTTATGGTGGCAAATCTTTTGAGTCATTCCGATTTGTTTGCCGCCGGGATTGCACGAAGCGGAGCCTATAACCGAACGCTAACACCATTTGGTTTTCAGAGCGAAGAGCGATCCTACTGGGACGCTCCGGAAGTTTATTACAAAATGTCACCTTTTATGCATGCCGATAAAATGAAAACTCCTTTGCTCTTAATTCACGGTGAGGCCGATAACAATTCAGGAACTTACCCAATGCAAAGTGAGCGTTATTTTAACGCCCTTAAAGGATTGGGAGCTAACGTTCGCTTAGTGATTTTCCCTAAAGAAAGTCATAGTTACAGAGCCAAAGAGAGTATCCTGCATATGTTGTGGGAACAAGATCAGTGGCTTGAAAAATACGTTAAAAACAGAAAGATGGAATAAGCCTGTAACTTTCAAAGTTATACAAGAAGGGAATTCATTAGTAAAGATGAATTCCCTTTTCTTTTTAAATTAAATACCGCACTATAAATCTCACTTGTGTTTTGTAATTTTGATTTCCAAACACAATAATCCACAACATGAATTTCGAAATTAAAAAAGCTGAAGAATTCAATACCATCAATTGGGCAGGAGGAACAAGCACTCAACTATACATATACCCACCAACATCAGATTATCAGCGAAGGGATTTTGCTTTTAGACTAAGTACTGCTACGGTAGAAGTTGAGGAATCAGATTTCACATCTCTGCCAGGCATTTCTCGAAAACTAATGATTTTAGATGGAGAAATAGACATCACCCATGAAAATTATTACAGCAAAAAGCTCGGGAAATTCGATACAGACAGCTTTGAAGGAGACTGGAAAACCTCATCGGTTGGAAAATGTATTGACTTTAATTTAATGACCCGCGGTAATACAACAGGAGAAATATCGGCTCTCTCTATTGAAAAAAATCAAGCAACAAATATCAGCATTGACGGGAAAGCTGATTATCTCATTTTATATGTTTTCTCGGGAGAAATTAGCCTAACTACCAATAAAGAAATTCATCAGCTGCAACAAGGAAACCTCTTGGTGATTACTCAGTTTGACAGCTTAACCCTGAAACTCACCGGAAGTAAAGACAGTGATTTAATAATATCTAAAATTATTCTTTAAGAGAACATGCTTAATTCAGAAAGCTACTCCGGAAGTTATCGCAACAAGAAGGCAGTTAGCATCCGAATTGTATAGCAATAATGTAATAGAAGTACATTTTAGTTAACCGAAAGGGAATCTGTTTTTAACGGGTTCTCTTTTTATTTATGATCCCAACGCTGCATGTAATCCGTAAAAGCTTCCCGCAAATCCTGCATACCAACAAACTCAACACCTATTCCGCTATTATTGATTGTTAAATGCATCTGCCTTTTCGATTTCAAACCGGCACTACTATTCAAATCGATTCTATTTAACACATTATTTTAAGCAGAAACACCCCGTATTAACTCACTAACAGAATAGTTGTAATACATGTCACTAATCGTAATGTTGGTTTTTAATAATTATCTATTTAACTTCATTTTCAGTTATAAATAATAGAAATTCATTTAAAAAAACAATTATGAGTATTGCTAAAAAAGTAAACGTTCAATTTACAGATGAGCAAAAGGCGACAATCGAAGCTGCAATAAAATCGTTAAAAGACACATTGGGTCCTGTTCTAATTAGCTTAACACCAACCGAAAAACAATCCATGTTGATACTTGGTGATAAGTCGCTTAGTTTTGTGAACAAAAACCTGATGTTCTCGAAACAGAATCCCGAATTTATGCCTAGTTATTTAAATCAATCGGAATGGGAAATTGATTTACGAGGTTGGAATACATTAGCTCCATACAATTCCCAACTAACCGAATTGAGCAGTTTGTTAAACGATACCATTGCACAATGTGGCAATGAAGCCTACCGCCAATCGCTCACTTATTACAATAATGTAAGACAAGCCGCTAAAGATAACGTACCGAGCGCCAAGCCAATTTACGAGGAGTTAAAACAACAATATCCAAACCACCGAAAAAGCAAAGAAGTGGCTGACTAAGATTTTTCTTGATAACAGTTTAATTTGATTTCGAATCTCCCATGAGTTTGGCAAACACTTTTCGGGGGATTCTTTTTTATGCGACCCGAAACGAAGCTGATTTTGGGGGTGTTGACCCCCAGGCAGTACCTCGCAACCCCCAAAGGGTACCTTCCCAAGCTATTAAAGGATCTATTTTACATCTTCGAGGACTACTTTCAGGTGCTTCAGGATATTTTTTACATCCTCGAAGATCAAAATCAGCGACTTTAGGATATCTAGAACCTCCTCAAAGACCTGCCCGAGATCTTCGAGAACCAGAACTTGATCCTTGAAGATGTAATTTAGCTCGAAGAGGAGCTTGAAGAGATCTTGCCGGACCTTGCGTTGATGCTGAAGGATGTTATTGAGGTAGTGTGAGGGGGTCTCCAACTACTGTAAGTAAAACCCTCAACCCAATTCAGGCTAAAATAAAGCCTGCACTACTAATTTTGAATCTAAATAAGAGCAAACATAAAATATTCCTTATCATCAAAACCATCGCTTAGCCCCTAATGAATCGGAAGTACAGAAAAGGTGATTTCATCCTTCCAACACATCGCATTATAATCAACACAAATCCATTTGGTTTTTTTATACATTTAGGCTTTGTTAAATGTATTACAAGTAGAAAGACCTAAAACAGGACTGAAATGAAACACACAACATTCAATGATGTTATTTAGGCAAACAACAATCAGGCATTCTTATTCCTTTAATATGAAAATCAACACTATGATTAAAAATTTTACTCTTTTATTCTTCTTGTTTGCGTCCCTTACACTAAGCGCTCAAAACATAAACATTCCCGATGCCAATTTTAAAAAGGTGCTAATTGAGAATACCTTAATTAATAAAAATAACGATGCAGAGATCTCTGAGAGCGAAGCTTCAGAATTTACAGGTTCAATTTGGGCAGATTATAAATCAATAAAAGATCTTACAGGAATTGAATATTTCACAAAAACGACTGTCCTTGATTGCTATGGTAATCAAATAACAAATCTAGATCTAAGCAAAAACACCGCATTAAAAACTTTAAGATGTTTCAATAACCAAATCAGCGATCTTGATGTAAGTAGTAACATTGCTCTAACAGAATTAAAATGCAACAACAATCAAATTGAAACCCTTGATCTTAATACAAACACACTATTAGAAAAAGTATTTTGCTACAATAATCAAATCAACAATCTCAATTTGGGCAATAACAAAGTCTTAGTTGAACTTCGATGCTATAATAATCAAATCAACACTATTGATGTAAGTAATAATACCTCCTTAACTTTCTTTTATTGCGAAAATAACAAACTAACAAATCTAGATGTTAGCAAGAATATCAATTTAGCGAAGCTAGTTTGCTACAATAACCAAATCAATGGTATTGACTTAAATCAGAACACCAGTTTAAGTGAACTATTTTGTAACAACAACCAAATAAAAAGTCTTGATATAAATCAAAATACAGCCTTAGCTTATTTGAATTGCAGCAACAACCAACTCACAAGTCTTGATGTGAGTAAAAACAAGGTTTTAATAAATATGACTTGCGACGATAATAATATTAGCAGTCTTGATATTAGCAATAATAAATCTTTAACTGAGTTAAACTGTACCGGGAATCAAATCAAAATTTTAGATGTAACTAATACAACATCATTAACCAAACTTTATTGTGGAAATAACAAATTAGGCACTCTTAATTTTAGCAAAAATCAGTTAGCTACCCTTTCTTGCAATAATAATCGGTTTTCATTTTCTTCATTAAAATCGATCACTGATAATTTTCCAAAATTAGAATATTACTCTGGAGATAAAATTTTCTCACCTATTAACGAAGAAGTTTACTTCGAAATAGACTATTCTGCAGAAAAAGAAATAGGTGATATCACCACCTTATTTACATGGTATGAAACTACCACTGGCGTTGTGAACAATCAATATGTGTTGGAAACAAATCAACCGGGTGTTTTTAAGTTTCTTAAAGCCGGAATTTACTATTGCGATATGACAAATACCTCTTTTGAAAGTCTCCATTTACGAACTGAAAATATCACAATAAATAGTACTCATGAATTCATCAATATTCCAGATAGAAACTTCAAAAAAGCTTTGGTTGAGGATTCTGAAATTAATACTGATAATGATGATGAAATCTCTAAAAAAGAAGCAGAGGCATTCACTGGTACGATCTCTGCAAATGGTCTTGGCATTTCAGATTTAACGGGGATTGAAAATTTCACAAACCTGACAAGACTAAAGTGTACCTATAACAAATTAAGATCTTTAAATATCAGTAAAAATATATTCCTCACC
>JAQBBZ010000116.1:0-2547 GCA_032125735.1 Labilibaculum sp. | reverse complement strand
TCCTATCAATCAATAGTTTATTTGGTAGATAGAGCAACGACTGCTAAAAGGAAATAAAACTTTTAATAATCACTACAGTCATGATCTTTTATTTAAAAGACTTTGCTTTGAAATAATAAGATCATTTACTATTAAAAAAACCCAAATTAATATGAAAAAAATTTATTTAATGTTCTTAGGACTTCTGCCTTTAGTAGGCATGGCTCAACAAGCTGATGAGGTAAAAGTTAAATTAAGTGGTTTTGTGTCAGCCCAAGGATTATTTGATTCAAGAAAGACAGTTAGTGCACGTGAAGGGGATGTGCTTCTTTACCCAGCTGCAAAATCGTATGATGCCAATGGAGAAGATCTAAATGACCGTTCTGAATTGTTTATGACGACTGTTGATTCAAGATTAAGTGTTGGTGTTTCTGGTTTTGAAGCTTTTGGTGCTAAAGGATCGGCAACAGTTGAAGGTGACTTTGTGAGTACATCTAACGGAACAACAGGATTGTTTCGTTTAAGACATGCATTTGTTAAATTAGATTGGGAAAAAGATCAGATTTTGCTTGGTAAAACTTGGCACCCAATGTTTGTAACTTCATGTTATCCTGATGTATTGCATTGGAATGCAGGATTGCCATTTCATGTATTGGCAAGAGCTCCTCAGTTCAGATATACCCGTAAATTAGGTACTAAAGGATATGCCTTAATTGCTGCATTATCCGAAATGGATGCTAAATCTATTGGTCCTGATGGTGCCGATGTAAAATATGTACAACAAGCCAGTATCCCTGAATTTTCAGCTCAGGTGAAGTACGATTTTGCAAAAGGATTTACTTTGGGTGCAACAGCAGGTTATAAATTTTTGAAGCCTATGGTAGTAAATTCAGCAGGTTTAAAAACCGACGAAATGTTGAGCAGCTTCCAAATGAATGCTTGGATGACTGTAAAAACGGATAAATTGGTTTGGAACTTACAAACGATCTACGGACAGAACATGTACAATTTTGTAATGTTGGGTGGATATGGTGTTAAAAATGTGAAGGCGAATGGCGATTACGAATATACCAATATTAAAACATCTTCAATTTGGTCCGATGTGCACACAACAACTGGTAATGTGCGTTACGGATTATTTGCAGGTTATACCAAGAACTTAGGTGCTGATGATAATTTAGCAACCAACGGAACTAGTTTTGTTGGCTTGTATAGCCGTGGTGGAGATATCGATTATGCATATCAGGTGGGTCCAAGAATTGAATTTTATTCTGGAAAATTCATGATTGGTGCACAAGTTCTTTATACTGCTGCAGCTTACGGAACAACTCAAATTAACGGTAAGGTTGCCGACTCAGAAGAGGTTGCCAGTACCCGTTCAGGTGTGTATATTAAATACTCTTTCTAATAATCTATATTAATTATAAAAGTCTGTTTTTCAATTTTTGCACGATTAGGTAAGCAGTTTGTTAAAGAACTGGTTGCTGGCTTTGTTAATTCGCTTCGGTTTTTAATCGGAGCGAATTTTTTTATAGATAGTGAAAATTCGGTATCTGTAACTATTGAATTGGGAATGTTTGTTAATTGGAAATGCTTTAAGGAAGGCTGCATATTCTATAAAATAAGGGGATCCGTAATTGTGTTTTGATATTGAAATAATATTATGACGATGATAGAATGGATTTAAAGAGCTTAAAATGTTACAAAATGTTAAAAAAAACATTTATTTTTTTTATCTTTAGTAACGAGTTCTTATCGAAAGGTATAACTCATAAAGGTTCAGCCGCAAGGCTGGTTAGTAGGTTAATTAACCCTTTAGAATTGTTGCCCGTGATTCCCCTATATCACGGGCATGTTTTTTGTCTATTTCTGAATCAGTTTCATTTTCGGGGTCTATATAATTAATTCAAGCATATATTTTAGTTCAGCGAAACAGGAAAAATTTTACACTTCTCCCTTTGTTATCACTTTTTTCTCGGTCCCGATCCTTATCGGGAGCTCAAATAGTTTAGCCCGGGGTAATTGAGTAAAGCGAATGCCACCCCGGGATATTAATATGGCAGTAAGTACCGACGCAGGTAAAAAATACATTTGAAAGCAATTCGCATTCGCGTCGGAATAGCAAAAGGTCGATTGTCGAAGTTTGAAAAATTGAGAGACCAAACACTTAGATAGTCCCGGCAATTCATGAATAAGCGATTGATTGTAAGAAGGTTTCGGGAGTTGAAATAAGATCTTACTTCCCAAAATTTGTCATGTTTTGATAAATAGTAGTTTTTTTTTGAAATCCTCACCCTTTCCTTCTCTTCTTGAGGAGAAGGAAATATAAAACAAAAAAGGATGTAATCGGGTAAGGTCAAGGCTAATAATGAATCTTCTCATAAATAAAAATGGGGAACCCTAAGAGTTCCCCATTGCGGTTTTTAGTAAAGTTTCCTTTAATTCTTAAATAAAGGATCGGCACCAATTGTACCGACTAAATTTTTCAGATATTCTTCAGATTTTACGTGTTCTAATTCTTTTTTAGCTTTCCAGAAACGTTCTTCCAAATTCAACTCTTCATTCCAT
>JAQBBZ010000115.1:0-10796 GCA_032125735.1 Labilibaculum sp. | reverse complement strand
CATCATAGGCATATTGCAAATTGACAAGCATACTTTGTTTGGCGCTTTCCCCTTTGTACCCACCTACCGAAACAGCTTCTGCAGTTGTATTAAGTACAGTAAGGCCTGCTGCAATACCTTTACCTGTGGCCTCGGCGTCGTCAGAATGGTAGTCTGTGTATTCCCAAGCAACAAATGCATTCAGTGCATGAAGACCAAAACTCTTGTTAATTCGAAGCATTTGGTTGGTAAAACGGGTTTTGCTAAAACTATAACTTTCATATAATGTTCCTCTATCTGCCAGCCCACTTATAGAACGAGGATCAGTATACCATTCAGATTGTCCAAAATTAAGAGCGATGTTATTCATGGAAGAAAAAGTCAACCAATCGTTGATTTTATAATCAAAGCCGATATTTGCACGAAGATTGTTGCTGCGTGATGTGCCATAATTGTATTGTAAATCGTATAGATAGTTGTTTTCGTCTCTACCATACCAAACTTTATCGTTTGCGAGTAAATATTCTTTACCACTATCAACTCTTGGATCTAAAACAGAACCATCAGGCAAATAAGCTTCATCCCATGGCATGTAAGTAAACATAGCATATGAGGAATGCTGCTGGTCTTTTGTTGTACGATAATCGCCAGATAAGTTTACTTTAATCTTAAGGCGTTCAGTGGCATTAATATCAAAGTTTGCAATAGCTGAATAACGTTCGTATTCGTATCCTTTTAAAGCGCCAGTCTCATTGTAATAAGTACCAGACAAATATGCAGTCATCTTTTCGTTTCCACCAGAATAGTTAACATTATACTCTTGTGCTTTTCCGGTTTGTGTTCCAATATCCATCCAATCAGTATCCGTCTTTAATACATCCTCTGTAACATTAGGGTTCCATGTTTTTTGATAATCATATAATTCCTTAGAATTCATCAAGGAGAAATTCCCGGTGTTAAAAGTGGTCTGTCCGTAGGTGGCATTGACGTTTATTTTGGACTCACCCTTTTTCGCTCTTTTAGTTTGTAATAAAATAACCCCATTAGCAGCCAAAGACCCATACAATGATGTAGCTGAAGCATCTTTCAACACAGTAATACTCTCAATATCAGCAGGGCTAAAGCCTGGGTCAGAATTACCCATTATAATACCATCAACCACCCAAAGAGGTGATGTTGTACCTGACAATGAACCTTTACCACGTATGGTGATTTCTGAACTGGAACCAGGTTGTCCACTTCCTGCAGATGAGTACACTCCGGCAACTTTACCTTGAAGCATGGATGCTACATTCGATACAAAAACATCTTTAAGGTCTTCGCTGCCTAATGCTACAGCAGAACCCGTTAAATTTGATTTTTTTGTCGTTCCATATGCAATAACCATAACTTCATCAATATCACTGGTTGTTCTTTCCAGATTAATATTAATCGTTGTCTGACCGTTAACTGGCACTTCCTGCGTTTTGTAACCAATAAATGAAAAGACTAAAGTTGCATCGGCTTGTCCTACCTTTAGGGTATAATCTCCATCAATATCAGTTGTAGCACCTTGGGTCGTCCCCTTTACTACAATACTGACACCTGGCAATGATTCCTGATTCTCATTATCAATTACTTTCCCTCGTACTTCGACAGATTGTGCACTTGCAATCGCTGTAAAAAGCAGCATGAAAACGAACAAACTTATCGCTTTTTGAACACTTGGGAGAGTATGGTGCATCGTTTTATTCTGAAAGTTTTTTTGAAAAAACTTTATTTGTCGCAAATATCTCATAATTATTATCTTAAATCTTAATTAGATAAATAAACTATTATACATGTTGTTCTTAATTATTCTAGATCAACTCCCTTTTAATAAGGCAGCATACCATCATCAAACACTTTTATCTCACTCATCGTAGTGTGTGTTAAACCCGTTGTACGTGTATCAAGAACTCTTATTCTAAAGTATTTAGAAGTATAATTCTTATCAAGAGCTATCAAGTTGTCAGCAGGACGTGGCTGAGTTGCTATAGTTTCTGAAGTCCATACGGTTGTGTAAGTGGTGCCGTCCGTACTCGTTTGCACATCGAATTCCACAGGATCATTACCTCTGTTAGAAGTACTTCGTGTCCAGAATTGAAAACCACCAATGTTTTTAGCTTCGGCAAATGTAATTTGGATATGATGAGGCAATGGCATAACTTCTGCACCAGGTTCATCAGACCAAGCTGAATGCCAATAGGTCTCAAAATCGTTATCAACAAGAGCTTCCTTAGGTCCTTCCTCAACTTCTTGCGTATATGTGTCAATCATATCCGCTGTTAGGGCATGGTAAGTTCTCCCTGCTTTAGAAGTAAAAGAAATAGTTTCTCCATAAGAAGTACCTGCTTCATTCGCAGCATAAGCTCTGGCTTTATAAGCCGTTTTAACAGCTAACCCGTTTAGAGTCACCGAATAATTCCATTCCTCCTGTAAAATACCATCTAGAGTAAATTCACCTACTGCTGCAAAATTATCTTCTACAGTTGGCTCAACATCTTCAGCCGTCCAGCAAATTCCCATAGCAAGAATTTTTGATCCACCGTTTGATGTGACGCTGCCACTCACTACAGCATTCTGACCTGTAATGTCAGTAACTTCACCTGTGGTCGTCACTGGCAAGTTGGCTGTTTCTTCTTTTTCACAACTGGTTGTAAAAGAAATTACGACCATCGCAAATAATAAAAACGAGATCTTCGAAAGATTCATTTTTATAAATCTCTGATAATTAATTTTTTTCATTTTTCGATTCTTCATAAGGTTAGAGTTAATGTAACATACAAAATATAGGTATTGGGTTAATAACTAGTTTCACTCATAACACTGAAACCAATGTAAGTAGGCCTAACGTGATGATTTATCCAGAACTCATTTATTGCATTGTGCAAACATAGTCTCATCCCGAAATTGTTTGGAATGAGTTATATGGTCTATTGGTTTAATACTAAATATCATCATCGCTTACTTGGAGTTTGGACTATTAAATTTGATGGTATAATAATGGGGTTTATTTATCACGAGGAGGTGGACATTTTAGGCTAATAGGTAGACATTTTTCACATCACCCTAACATAGAGTATGTTGGGAGATTTGAATTTGTTAATTTTATTCGATTTAGGTAGTGATGAATTCATAGATATCAGTATTTTTGCTATCAACCCAAATTTAGAACCAAATTCATCATGCTTAAAATCCACACAAAAATACCTAAGCTTATCCTAATTTTTCTGGCTTGCAATACTTATCTCTTTTCATATGCAGATGAATCTACCAACTTTATCCATGTAAAAGCCGAAGTTGGCAGACAGCAAACTATTGCCACAAGCGTAGTTGAGGATTCGCTGGGTTATCTGTGGCTTAATTCAAGTTTAGGTATTCTGCGCTTTGATGGTTATGATTACCGACCATATTCGCACAGTGAAATATTTGGTAAAGAGGTATTTCCAGCCTCAATACTGAGCTTATCGAAGGATTCCCATGGCGACATTTGGTGTGTATCTAAAAAAGGCTCTATATCCAAACTGATGCCATCCGAAAAATTTTCGCCGCAATATTCCAACATCAGCATGTTAGCGGAGCATCAAACACTGGAATCTGTTAACATTGGTTCGTCGAGAATTTGGTTAGGCAGCAATTTTGGAACGGTAATCGGTCAATCTCTTGCTGATTCAACAATTATCAGATTTGATATTTACTCATCCAGTGAAACCATTACCTCTATTGTTGAAGGAAAAGACAATCTGATATGGTTCAGTACCAACAAAGGTCGGATCTTTAAGGGAAATACATCAACGATGGCCCTAACAGAACTAAAAGGGCCTTTCAGTAATCCCTTTAACACGATCATTTTAACCAGCGATAAAAATGGAAATCTTTGGATTGGAACAGAACTTTACGGATTGTTTGTCTATGATTTAGAAACAGAAACCTACGAACATTTTTACAATAAGGCCAAACCTTCACATTTTGTTCCAACCAATATGATCATTCGCATTTTTTGCGACAGCAAAGGAATCATTTGGGCAGGTACGGATGGTGGCGGACTTTACCAGGTGAATCCGAAATCAAAAAAGGTGAGCAGCTACACTCATTCTAAAACCAATAAATTTTCATTACAGAGCAATACGATTATAGGACTGGGAGAAACAAACAACAACGACATTTGGATCTTCACAAATTATGGCAATATCAATATCTTACCCAGTGAATCATCAACTTTTGGGTATTATAGTGGCAGTCTTTCGGGTTCCCCAACAAGAGTTCTATCCCTATTAAAATGTGAGAATGGAAATCTATGGATTGGTACCGATGGAGAAGGAATCACTATTATTGATAAAACAGGAAAAGCCATTCAGCAATTCATTGCAAAAACCAACACCGCCAATGGACTGACGGGGAATTACATCCAAGCCATGATTGAGGATGAAAACCAAAACAAATGGATTGGAACTTACCTTAACGGATTAATCCATTACAACACAAAGACAAATAAATTCTCATCGATAAAAGCAGTAAATAAGGCCGGACAGGTGGCGACTGATATCAGGGCTTTATTCATCGACAGTAAAAATCGGATTTGGGTTGGCAGCAATGTAGGAATATCCATTTACTCGCTATCGGGCAAACAAACAGCTTTTTTTCCCCACAATAAAAATGCCCTTAAGGGAAATATATCTGAAGTCTTTTTGGAAGATAAAAATAACCAGATTTGGATTGGAATGAGTGAAGGGGGATTATTCTTATTCAAGGAGGAAAAAACATTGGAAAATTCTTCTTTTATCCCCTTTCAATTAATAAATACTAAAAACCAAGCTGAGAATAGCATTACTCATGGTGCTTCGGATCATCAAGGAAATTTCTACTTTGTAAATTCTTATTCCAAACTCTTTAAATTTAATACAAAGAAGAAAAAAACGGTTCCTATTATCGGATTTAGTGATGACGAAATTCACGGAGTTGCAGCTGTAATTGCTGTAGACAGCTCAAATTTATGGGTTTCACGAATAAATGGTATTTCTCATCTAAACCTTACTACAGGTCACAGTTATTTTTATTCGTGGAAAAATGGAACTTTAAAAGATCGCTTTCTTTCAGGAAGTGCTGCCAAAGATAAAGATGGTGTCCTCTATTTTGGAGGTGTGGGAGGAGTAAATCATTTTGATCCTTCCCAAATAAAAAAAACAAAAATGGAGTTACGACTTCGCATTAATCAGCTTAAAATTGTTAACCGAGATGCGGAAGAAATAATTCCTGAGCAACTGTCCGTTGGTATAGAGCAAATCAAAACGTTAAAGCTCAATCATAAGCAAACCTCTTTTTCTTTTCAATTCTCGGTAATAAACGATCATCTGGATCCAAACTATTTTTATGCTTACCGACTAAACGGATTCGATAAAGATTGGATCACAACCGAAAACACGCGGGTAGCTACTTATACCAATATCCCTTATGGCAATTATACGTTTGAAGTAAAAGCAGGAACTAAGAGAAACATTTGGGATATTCAGACTCAAACAATAGAGCTTAAAATTCTTCCCCCATTTTGGTTAAGATGGTGGGCTTATTTGATTTATACAATTCTGTTTATAATCATCAGCTTTTTTATAATTCGTTACTCCGTTATGTGGGCACGATTAAAGAAAAAACTGTATTTAAAAGAACTTCAAAATGAAAAGAACAAAGAATTATATGAATTGAAGATGAATTTCTTCGCGAAAATGTCGCACGAAATTCAAACGCCGTTAACCTTGATTTTATCACCCATCGAAAATATGATTGAACGCGCAGAGGGGAATCTCTTGCTTCGACAGCGCCTGCAGGTTATTAAGAACAATGCCAACCGATTATCGCGGATTGCAATGGAATTGATGACCGTACGAAATAAAGAATTGGGAAAATTGAAAATCAGCGTTAGCGAGAATAATATTATAAAAGACATTAACAAAACCGCCCTTTCTTTTATGGAGCATGCCAGATTCAAGCAAATTGATTTTAGTGTAGAAGGAATTGAAAAAGAAGAAATTATGCTTTGGTACGATCGTCAAAAATTAGAACATGTAATTTATAATCTTTTGGCCAATGCCTTCAAATTTACTCCTCGGGAAGGAAAAATAATAATACACGTAAACGAGAATATTGAAGAAAGTAAGTTAGAAATAAAAATAACCGATACCGGCATTGGTATACCAAGCAATGAACTCACAAATATATTTAATCTTTTCTATCAATCGAAAGATGGAAAAGCAATTGGCGGAACTGGAATTGGCCTGGCTTTAAGTCAAGAATTAATTCTCCTGCACAAAGGTGAGATCACTGTTGAATCTGAACTCCATAAAGGAACAACATTTACCATTTCAATACCAACTGGTAATCAGCATTTCAGCCAAGAAGAATTTGCCTATCATGAATTCAACAAGGAAGAAATGAATGAAAATCCTATTCTGCCTTCAAATTTAAATGAGGAATTAAGAGAATTGATCCCTGATGAAAACAAAAAAAACATTTTGATTGTTGAAGACAATTATGAAATGTTGATGTTTCTGGAAGATAGCTTTAAGATTTTCTACAATGTAAGAGTTGCACAGAACGGACAGGAGGCTTTGGACTGCCTGTCTGATTACAAAGCGGATATCATTTTAAGTGATGTAATGATGCCAATCATGGACGGAATTACACTCTGCAAAAATTTAAAAGAGAAGAAATGTACCCGTCACATTCCAATTATATTACTGACAACAAAAAACACGACAAGTTCTAAACTGGAAGGTCTAAAATTTGGTGCGATAGAATACATTAACAAACCATTTAATGTAAAAGAGCTCTTATTAAAAGTAAACAACATTTTAGATGCTCAAAAAAGAATTATTGAGCAATATCGTGCTGTGATTCTTACAGATTGCAAAAAACTGGAAGTAGAATCACCAGACGAAAAATTCATTGAATCGGTTCTTTTGGAAATGGAAAAGAACTTTGAGGATCCGGAGTTTAGATTGGAAGAACTAGCCGTGAGTTTAAACATGAGCTATTCCAACATCTATCGAAAATTCCAGTCCTTAACCGACAAGACATTAGTAGATTTCATGCGTTCATTTCGCCTGCAAAAGACTATCCCTTTGTTAATCAATCACAATTTCACTATATCAGAAATAGCTTTTCGAGTAGGCTTTAACGATCCTAAATATTTTTCCAAATGTTTCAAGAAAGAATATGGGAAGTCTCCCAAACAATACAAACTGGAACATGAATCAAAGAGAGCTTCCAATAATTTAATCCCAGACGATTCAATCAACTAACTTTTCAATGAGTAAATTCCGGCATCAACATAAATTTCTTCTGTTCCTCCTTTTGTCTTTTCTTTTTGCACTTGTAATTATTACAAGTTTAAAAGGTATAGATCATTCAAGCTCATCGGATGAATATTGCATGTCCTGTCATGTGCATACTCATTCAGATAATGAGTGGAGAATATCTTCGCACCATAACAATAAAAGTGGAGTTGTAGTGCACTGTATTGATTGCCACTTACCACCCAAAGAACATATAGCTTATTGGCCCGAAAAAATTAAAGCAGGTTCCAAAGACCTCTACTCCTATTGGTGTAAGGATACCAATCTAATTAACTGGGAGCAAAAATCAACACGCGAACAGGCAAAGAATCACACTTTCACAGAGTCCTGCATCAACTGTCACCAAAATTTATTTCCCTTGCATTTATCAAAAAAAGGTGATGAAGCACATCTTTACTATAAAAACAATCTGGCTGATTTGGATTGTATCAATTGTCATTTAGGAGTTGGACATGGTGAAAAGAAATCACACAATGGGAACCTCGATTTTTTAAAAACCCAATACACCGAAACAAAATATAACCAAGCTGCAGAACTAAGCGATTTCAAGAATTTCACAGAACATATCCCGGGAACTTCTATTGCTTTTGAAATGATAGCCCTACCAGCAGTTAAAGAAATAGACCAATCTTTTTTTATAGCAAAAACGGAGGTATCCTGGAATGAATACCAAGCATTTATGAGTGAAACCGAATCTGAAGGTCGTGCCGAAACCAATGCTGATGTTGATGCCATTTCGGGTGCAACCCCACCCTTTGGAGATCCTTCGCAAGGATGGGGAATGGGAAACCGACCCGCAATTACCATGACCTGGCATGCGGCCAATACGTACTGCAAATGGCTTAGCTTAAAAACAGGAAAAACATATCGTTTGCCAACCGCAGCAGAATGGGAATACGCTGTCGGAACCAATGAGAATGAAGAATTCTTTTTTGGTGGTAAAACGTCAGATTATACAGCAAAAAATATTTTTCTAAATCTATTTCAAAAACCGAGCGGGAAAATTGACACTTACGTGATCTGGGAAAAAAACAGCAATGGGAAAACAGGCACGCCAGAAGAGGTTTTGCCAAATAAATATGGAATTTTAAACCTGCTTGGCAATGTTCGGGAATTTTGCCTTGATATGGTAATAACAGGTGAAAAAACCGAATATCTAATCAAAGGAGGATCATTTAAAAGCCCTGTTCATGAACTGCTTTGGAAGTTTAAAGATCATACCGAACATGATAAATGGATGATAACCGATCCTCAAATCCCCAAAAGTATCTGGTGGTATTCCGATTGCAATGATGTTGGTTTCCGTGTAGTTTGCGAATGGAAACCAAAAATACAACAAGAACATACAAATTAACTCCTGCGTAAAAAAAATAACATGAATAACACCGAATTCGAGAACAGCAGAAGGAAATTTTTACGGAATGCAACTGCAGCAGGTATAATTGGAGCCATAGGCATGAATTCCCTTCTTACATCATGCGAATCTGGAGAGAAAAGAGAATACGCCTTCCCTCCTATGTTGGAAAAAGCTCCTGATGGACCACTTTTAAAAGCTGGAGTAGTTGGCTGTGGATACCGCGGAACCGGTGCAGCATTAAACTTTTTAAACGCCGGGCCCAATGTTGAAATTGTTGCCTTGGCTGATGTTTTTGAAGACCGGGTAGAAGCCTGTAGAAAACAGATTAAAGAAGAAAAAGGAATTGAAATTTCGCCCGACAAATGTTTCTCAGGTATCAATTCCTTCGAAAAACTGATGAATTGCGACATAGATATTGTGATTCTTGCAACGCCTCCACACTTCAGACCACAACATTTCGAAGCATGTGTAAAAGCTAAAAAGCATGTCTTCATGGAAAAACCTGTAGCTGTAGATCCTGTAGGCGTTCGTTCGGTTATGGTATCAGCCGAAAAAGCCAAAATGCTTGGTCTATCCGTTATTACAGGTACAATAAAAAGACATCAGGCAGATTATTTGGAAACTTTCCGCAGAGTCAACAATGGCCAAATTGGTGATATTGTATCAGCCAACAGTTATTACAATGTGGGTAAGCTCTGGCACAGAAACCCACGTGCCGATTGGTCGGAATTGGAAAACATGATTCGAAACTGGGTGAATTGGTGCTGGCTTTCGGGCGATCATATTGTAGAGCAAAATGTTCACAATTTAGATACCGTGAATTGGTTTGTAGGAAAACATCCTGAAAAAGCTCTTGGTTTTGGCGCACGACATCGGCGGATAACAGGAGATCAGTACGACCTGTTCAGTGTCGATTTCGTATACGATAAAGAGGTTCATTATCACAGCATGTGCCGTCAAATTAATGATTGCAGCAATTCAATTTCTGATCGCATTCAAGGATCCAAGGGAGCTACAAATTGTGAAAACACGATATACAATCCAGATGGATCTGTAAAATGGACTTTTGATTATCCCCGAAATGGGGATGGCTCTAATCTAAGTCGTCTGGCAACAAACCCTTACGATCAGGAACATATCGATTTGCTTACGGCAATTCGAACCGGTAAACCGGTAAATGAGGCCTTCCAAATCGCAGAATCAACCCTTACCGGTATCATGGGAAGAATATCAGCTTATACCGGAAAAGAAGTAAGTTGGGAAGAAATGATGAATTCTGATTTGTACTTGGGACCCAAATCTTATGTGATTGGGCCTGTTGCTATTTCCAAGGAAATTCCAAAACCTGGAAAGAGCCCAAAATAAAATAGATTTATTGACAATTTCCTAAACCATTCTTATTTCAATATATCATGTATTCTTAAAATTCCTTAATTCACAATCACTTTTACGAATTCCCTTTTCGGCTTTATTAAAAAATACTACCTTTAGTGCTCTTGAATAATATTACACTAAAATTTAACGGAGGAATATACTAATGAGCAAAGAAATTTTAAGCCTCGAGCCTAAGGCTATTTGGGAAAACTTTTATTCATTAACACAAATACCACGCCCATCGAAGCATGAAGATGCGATTCAGGATTTCATGATGAAATTCGGAAAAGATTTGGGATTGGAAACGATTAAAGATGCTGTTGGAAACATCATCATCAAAAAACCAGCTACTCCAGGATTCGAAAATCGTAAAGGAGTTGTATTGCAAGGTCACTTAGATATGGTGCCTCAAAAAAATGCAGATACAGCTCACGATTTTGTAAAAGATCCTATCGAAACATTTATTGATGGAGATTGGGTAACTGCAAAAGGAACCACTCTTGGTGCTGATAATGGAATGGGAGTTGCTGCTGCAATGGCTGTCCTTCAGGCTACTAATATTGAGCATGGTCCTGTAGAGGCTTTATTTACTTCTGACGAAGAAACTGGAATGACCGGTGCTTTTGGTCTTCAGAACAACGTTTTAGATGGTGATATCCTTCTAAACATGGATTCGGAAGATGAAGGCGAATTATATGTTGGTTGTGCCGGTGGTA
>JAQBBZ010000114.1:0-26065 GCA_032125735.1 Labilibaculum sp. | reverse complement strand
ATTGTATTTGGTTTCTTGCGAATTTGGAAAATTACGAAGCGATTCTTTATAGGCTTGTATACTTTCATCAATTTTACGATTCATCAAAAGGGTATTACCAATGTTGTGGTAAATTTCCCCGAGTTTCTTTGGATCCTGTTCAGCTACGGTTAATGCCTGATATTGTTTTAAAGCTTCATCATATTTCTTTTGCTTGTACAAGGCATCTCCTAAGTTAAACCCAGCTTCGTAGGAATTAATTTTTTTGTCGAGAGCCTTTCGGTATTCTACTTCCGAGTTTTCATATTCATTTCCTTCGAACAGTCCATTTCCCTTTCGGATAAATTTTCTCTCCTTTTGTGCTGCTGCATCCAAACTAAAGAGGCAAAGCGAACCGATGAATAATACTATATATTTGTTCATAATAATCAGAATTGTGTTCTATTTCGATGGTTTAAACAAATTAATATCTTTTAAATGACGATTTTTACGTTCCAGAACTAGAAATTCAAGGAAGAGTAATAACAATCCAATGGCGATAAATAGTTGGAATTTTTCGTCGTAGGCAGCATATACTTTTTGCTCCAATTCTGTTTTGCTCATTTTATTTATTTCATCAAAAAGAACATTTAAACCAGTTGTGGTATTGTTTGCGATAACAGGTTTTCCACCACCCGCAGTGGCAATTTGCTCAACCATTTTCTGATCTAGCTTTGAAATTACAATGTTACCTTTCTCATCTCTTTTGAAATCACGAGATCCGGGACTCACAGGAATTGGCGCACCTTCTGGTAATCCCATTGCAATGGTGTGTACAATGATTCCTTGTTCCAGGGCTGATTTTGCTGCAGCAATTGCATCATCCTCATGGTTTTCACCATCAGTAATAACAATTATTGCTTTGCTGGCTTCGCTGTCAGGAGTAAAACTCCTGGTTGCCAAATTTATTGCAGCACCAATTGCAGTTCCTTGAATTGGAACAATATCGGTGCTGATTGATGATAAGAATAGTTTCGCCGAAGCATAATCTGTTGTAATTGGTAGTTGAGTGTATGCTTCTCCTGCAAAAATAACCAAACCAATCTTATCGTTATTCAATTTGTCGACCATTTTAGAAATAGCACGTTTTGCTCGTTCCAATCGGTTTGGCTGTATATCTTGAGCCATCATCGAATTAGACACATCCAGCGCGATGATAATTTCTACGCCTTTTCTTTTAATCGTTTGAAGTTTTGAACCAAATTGAGGTCTTGCAAGACCAAAAATGATAAAACTTAAGGCTAGTAAAAGAATACCAAACTTATAAAACGGTCGGGTAAAAGAAGCGTATGGCATTAGTTGGGAGATAATATTCATCTCACCAAACTCTGCAAGAGCTTTCTTTTTCCTTGAATAACTGATCCAATATAAAATTCCAAGAATTGGAAGAATCAGAAATAAATATAGAAGATCCGGATGATCAAGTCGAAATTGATTCATTGTTCAATGATTTTCTGTGTTCAATTAATATCGTTACGGAATGTTCCGTAATATTGAATTACGCAAAGCAATTTCAAGAAGTAAAAATAGAGCGGCCAACAGAGCAAAAATTAAGTATTCCTCACTTTTTGTAATGTATTGTTTCTCTTCAATTTTACTTTTCTCCAACTTGTCTATTTGTGCGTAAATTGCTTTTAGCTTATTATTGTCAGTTGCTCGGAAATATTGACCTCCAGTCATTTCAGCAATTTGCTGTAAGACTTCTTCATCAATTTTAACAGGCATATTTATCATACTAATACCAAATGCAGTTTGAATAGGATAGGGAGCTGTTCCCATGGTTCCTATACCAATAGTATAAACCCGTATGCCAAATGTTTTTGCCAATTCGGCAGCGGTAATAGGAGCAATCTCACCTTGGTTGTTTACGCCATCGGTTAAGAGAATAACTACTTTCGATATCGATTTGCTGTCCTTTAAGCGATTCACCGCATTGGCTAATCCAAGACCGATTGCTGTACCATCTTCAATCATTCCACTTTGAATGTCTTTGAATAGGTTAATTAAAACAGCATGGTCAGTTGTTAAAGGGCATTGGGTAAAACTCTCGCCACTAAAAATTACCAGTCCAATTTTATCATCTTCGCGGCCATTAATAAAGCTCACAGCCACATCCTTTGCTGCCTGCAATCTGTCTGGATCGAAATCCCGGGCAAGCATACTACTCGAAATATCAAGGGCCATAACGATGTCGATCCCTTCAGTAGTTACATCTGTTCTACTATTACTTGATTGTGGGCGAGCAATAGCAGCCACTAGAAGTGCAATTGCTAAAATACGAAATACAAATAATGCATGTCGTAAATAGTATTTGTATGTTCTGGCGCTTGCATGAAAGCCTTTTAAAGTTGATACCTGAATACTTGCATGAGCATTTTTATCCTTTAAGATGTACCATGTAATCAATGGTATCAAAAGGATCAGCAAGTAAAAATATTCAGGATTTGCAAATTCTATAGAACTCATACTTTGTATTTTCAAAGTTTACTTTTCTTCCTTTTTCGTCTCTTCCAATGCAATTGATTCTTTTTCCTTTTTATCGGAAACGTCTTCTACAATGGTAGTCTCAATAATTTTGTAAGCATACTTTAAGCTCAGCTCATTTTCGTCCTGAAGAGGAGTGAACTTGGCAAATTTGGCTAAATCAGCACGCTCCAGAACTTCCTTCAATTTAAGGAGCCAATCTGAATTTACCTCAACAGAATTTACGGCTGTTAAAATCTCATCAGTAGTTGATTCCAAAGTTGATAGCTGGAACCGTTCATCCAAGTAATTCCGAATTGTATCGGTTAGTTCAGAATGAAACTGCTTTACTTTTCCGGTTTCCCAAAGCTTTTGTTTCTTGATTTCATCCAACTTGCGTAAGGCAATAACATGAGCAGGCTCAACTGGTTTTGCTTTTACGAATAGCGGCTGATTTTTCTTTCGCTTGCGCAGATATAAAAGCAATAAAACAATTAATGCGGCAACAATTAATCCTACAAATACCCAGGGCGCAATTTCTGCGAAGGCAATTGGTGTATTTATTGGCATAACAATGTCGAAATTAGCCTTACTGGTATCAATATCAAAGGTTTTTACGCCCAATAGCATGGTGTCAGTTCTGATGATATTGATCAGATTTTCCCCATGAATTTTGAATTCGAAAGGATTCATTTTATGCACACCATCATTAAAAGAAGTAATTAAAAAGTTTTTATTCACTTTAATGATTCCATTCTTTAGGGGTATTGTATCCTGAGGAGATTGTTTAATAATCTCAACTCCGGAACTAATACTGTCAATAAAAACAGGGAATTCGATATGAAGACCTTTTGGCTGTTCTATTGATAGCAAAAGATTAATTTGATCACCAATTACAATAACATTGGTGTCGAGCTCTGCGCTGTAGTTAATTCCTTTATCTTCCTCTTGAGCATAAGACGAGAAAGAGGAAAAAGCAGCACCCAACACAATAGCGAAAGCAACAAGTCCTTTTGCAAAAAGTTTATTTGGGATGTCAATTTTATTTGTCATAGTTGTCTGCTTCTTAAAATTAGTGTCCTCTTCGTTTAAATAAGGCAATTAAAGATCTCACGTAATCCTGATCTGTTCGAATATTTGCCACATCTACTCCCGATTTCTTAAATGTTTCAGTAAGCAAAACGTCTTTATCACGCCACCATTTGGCGTAGTTTTCTCTCAGCTTTTTATTCGAAGTATCTATCCAACTATATTCTCCTGTTTCGGCATCCTTAAGCTTAATCAAGCCAATGGATGGGATCTCCTGTTCCCGTTTATCGAATATTTTAAGAGCCACAAGATCATGTTTTTTATTGGCTATGGTTAAGGCGTTTTCAAAACCATCATCAATAAAATCGGAAATCACGAAAGTGGTGCAACGTTTTTTAATTACCTGAGTAAGGTATCGTAAGGCTCCAGCAATATCAGTATTTCGATGTTCTGGTTTAAAATCGATTAGCTCGCGAATGATTCTCAGAATATGAGTTTTTCCCTTTTTCGGAGGAATAAACTTTTCAATTTTATCCGAAAAGAAGATGAGTCCAATTTTATCGTTGTTTTGAATGGCTGAAAAGGCCAATACCGCAGAAATCTCTGTAATCTGATTTTTCTTTAGTTTAGAGATTGTACCAAATTCACGAGATCCACTCACATCAACCATCAGCATAACGGTCAACTCACGTTCTTCCTCGAAAAGTTTAACGTAAGGTTGATTGTAGCGAGCTGTAACATTCCAATCGATATTTCTGATATCATCACCATATTGGTATTCCCGAACTTCACTGAAGGTCATACCACGTCCTTTAAACGCAGAATGATACTCTCCGGCAAAAATATTACGGGAAAGACCTCTGGTTTTGATCTCAATTTGCCTAACGCGTTTTAATAATTCACTAGTCTCCATAGTTTAATTAAGAATGAATAATTATTAATTAACAATTACTAATTACTATGGTACTTCAATAGTATTCAATATTTCACTAATGATGTTTTCGCTGGTGATGTTATTCGCTTCAGCTTCGTAAGTCAATCCAATTCTGTGACGCAATACGTCATGACAAACTGCACGAATATCTTCAGGAATTACATAACCTCTGCGTTTAATAAAAGCGTAAGCTTTTGCTGCTGCTGCCAAATTAATACTGGCACGAGGCGATCCTCCAAATGCGATCATATCCTTGAATTTCTCCAATCCGTAGTCGGAAGGGAAACGGGTTGCAAAGACGATGTCGATAATGTATTTTTCAATCTTTTCATCCATGTAAACATCTTTTACCACGTCGCGGGCTTTGTTGATGTCTTCAGGTTTTAAGATTTGACTTGCTTTTGGAAATACTTTTAAAAGATTTTGACGCATAATTTGTTGCTCTTCATCTTTTTTCGGATAGTTGATTACCACTTTCATCATAAAACGGTCAACCTGTGCCTCTGGCAATGGATAGGTTCCTTCTTGTTCAATTGGATTCTGAGTTGCCATAACCAGGAATGGTTCTTCCAATTTATAGGTGGTGTCACCAATCGTAATTTGACGCTCCTGCATGGCTTCCAATAGAGCTGCCTGTACTTTTGCCGGAGCACGGTTAATCTCATCAGCAAGAATAAAGTTGGCGAAAAGGGGCCCTTTTTTTACTACAAATTCTTCTTTTTTCTGACTGTAAATCATCGTACCCAACAAATCGGCAGGCAACAAGTCAGGAGTAAACTGAATACGGCTAAAATCAGCATCTATGGTAGTTGCAAGAGTATTAATTGCAAGTGTTTTTGCTAGTCCCGGAACCCCTTCTAATAATATATGACCATTCGAAAGTAATCCGATCAATAAGCTTTCAACAAGATGCTTTTGACCAACAATAACTTTGTTCATTTCCATAGAAATCATATCCACAAAAGAACTTTCTCTTTGGATACGTTCATTTAGTTCTTTGATATCAACTGTTTGGATCATTAGAAATATATTTAATTACTTGAAATATTTACATAAAAAAGAATCTGGTTTTTCAGAAAACCTTTACAAAGATAAACCTTTGCGCGTTTTATGAAAATGCAAGGCCGTTAAAAATTGTTAATGATTTTGGGAAGCTTAAAAGAGCAAGTGACAAGTAACAAGTTGCAAGTATAAAAGTAATAAGGATCAAGTTTCAAGTTCTGAATAGTAAGTTGGCTTTTTTCCTTTCTCCTTTAACTTTCGGACTTGCTAAAAATGCTTACTTTTGGGGAGAATTAGAAATACTATTGAATTGAAGAAACGATATTTTATTCGCTTAAGTTATAAAGGAACTAACTATCATGGTTGGCAAATTCAGCCGAATGCCAGTTCTGTTCAGGAAGAGCTTAATAAAGCTTTATGCACGATTTTAAATCAACCCATAAATGTGGTTGGTTGTGGTAGAACCGATACAGGAGTTCATGCCAGTGATTTTATGGCTCATTTCGAGGTTGATGAGACTTGTCGGTTCGATTGCGGGAAATTGGCTTTTAAGTTGAATCGCTTTTTGCCACACGATATCGCTATTCGTGAAGTATTTCGTGTGAAATTGGATGCTCACACACGTTTCGATGCTATTTCCCGAACATACAATTATAAAATTACAAAGCACAAAAATCCATTTCGAACGGAGTCGCATTGGAAAATTCAGCATCAGTTGGATGTTTCGAAGATGAATGAGGCGGCTAAAATTCTTTTAGAGTATATCGATTTTACCAGCTTTAGTAAATTGCATACCGATGTAAAAACGAATAATTGTAAAATTACGATCGCTGAATGGAATGAGTCTGATGATGAACTGGTATTCACGATTAAAGCGGATCGGTTTCTTCGCAACATGGTTCGCGCCATTGTTGGAACTTTAATAGAAGTGGGGCGTGGTAAAATGGATTTAGCTGGATTCCGCCAGGTAATTGAAAGTAAGAATCGCTCAAATGCTGGTTCTTCGGTACCCGGAAATGGCTTGTCTCTCTCCAAAATAGAATATCCTACTGATTTAAGAATGGAAGATGTGTAATGACTTGTATTTATTTACGGATGGGAGTGTAAATCCACAATCAAAAATAGGATACGGAGCTTTTCTTCTTTTACAGGATTTGAATGTTTCTCTGGATGAAGCTAAGACTCTTTTAAAAGTAAATCGTTTCGAAATTACTTCTTCTACAAAGCTTGAACTGCAAAATTTACTTTTGGCTCTGAATGAAATAAATATCACCGATTGTAAAGTGATTGTGTATACCGATTCTCAAAATATCATTGGCTTAGCAAGCAGGAGAGAGCGTTTTGAAAAAAACGATTACCGTTCTAAAAATGGAAAACTCATCGCCAACCATAAACTATATCAGGAATTTTACCAATTGACCGATACTTTACAATGCGAATTTGTAAAAGTGAGCGGACACAAAGTTTTGAATCAGAAAGATAAGCTTGATCAATTCTTTACTTTGGTGGATAGGGCTTCGAGGAATGCTTTGCGGACGGGTGAAATTTAAACTGATCTCTCGTCCTCAAGCTGTATTGGCTATCCTTTTGTATTTTATTGCTTGTTGATTTGTTGCAATTGCATTACTCATTCTTTTTTTCTTTTGTCTTCGAGCCAGACGGGCTCTTCATTTTTGGCTTGACCCAAAAACGAAGCTACCGAACGTAGAGAGATCATGAGCACCAGAAATTTTATTTACGAATAAAAAAGTCAAGGCTGCATGCCAGCTGAGAGGATACTGTATGTTATAACAAACCCCATACTCAGAAGAATATGGGGTTTTGAATCCAGTTTAGTTGTATGTAGTTAAAAAGGATATTAGCTGCGTACCAGAATGCCAAGTGATTCCAATAATTGAGGTTTGTCTTCCATGGCGATTTTTGCCACGGTATAAAAATCACTCATCCATATGTCCATTTCGGCAAAGCTTGCGTCTTTTGATTTTGTTGCTTCCTGCGATTCACCTGCTTCTTTTAAATACTGCGAACGTGCAGATTCCAATTCTTGTATGTTTGCAAGTCGGGAGTCTACATCTTCGGCACTAAATTGTAATCTTGAAAGCTTAGCGATTAATTCAGGTTCTGCTTTAAGACCATTGTAAAATGTTTTCATGCATTCAACCCATTTGATATAGGCTTTAGGAGCAGAACCTGTTAGGGCTAATTTATGCAAAACAAGTGGATCGTTTCTGAAAATTACTTTTGCTTTTTTACGATCCATGGAGTAGTCTTCAGCAACTGTTTCGGTGATTGCATCGAGATTGATTTTACTCTCTAGAGTTTCATTGTCTTCCTGTTTGTTGAGGTCGTAAGCTTTTCGCATATTAGTATACAACAGCTTGCCTGTGGCAATGGCTGCAGTGTCGTAACCGAATTCGGTCATTGCAGCAGCAATTTCCTGTTGTTGTTCTACATTTGTCAGCGCCACTCTGTATTGTTCGAGGGTCGTGATTTCTGATCCTTTTCTTCTTGATGTCATTTTGGATTTTGTTTTATTTGTTGATATTAGTTGTGGGGTTTCTTCTGATTGATTCAGCGCTTCTTCAGCCTGCTCATGCATTGCTTCCAGTTTCCCAAGTTCTTCTTCGAGTTGCTCAAGCATTGCTTCCAGTTGATTATGCACATCTTCCGGTTGATTGTGCTCTTCTTCGAGTTGCTTTAGTATTTCTTCCCGTTGCTTAAGCATTGCTTCGAGCTGTCCCTGCACATCTTCCGGTAGATTGTATTGTTCTTCGAGTTTCTTTCGTATTTCTTCGAGTTGCTGAAGGTTTGCTACACTTGTATTTGCTGAAAGGTCAAGCGGATTTGTATTGATGTTTCTTGGTGGAGGTGCTACCTCCGGTTTCTCGAAATTGCCGATATGTATTGGGTTGAAATCAGTTGTATTTTCGGTCATGTTATTGTTTTCGTTTCTTTGGGCTTATTGAATTTGTATTGCTGCTCAGTAAGCTTGTGTTGAGTTGTAACGCGGAATTGAAAGTAAACAATAAAAGCGGATAATAAAAATAAAATGTTTAGTGTGTGTGCTGGGCTGTTTGAAGTGGGACTGTGTTTATGCTCGGGAAGTATTGTTAAATGGGGTGTTTGAGGGGATAGTGGGGCATAAAAAAAAAGACCACTTGGGGTGGTCTTTGGTGTGAGGCATTTATTTCTCCTGTTTGACGAAGCTCGGTATGCGAGTCCCGATTGGTTTGTACTGAGCCTGCGAAGTGTCTGGTGGTGGGAGAAGCTTAGGGGTGAGATTTGCCTTTAGCTACTCAGCTGGCGTGTCGTTTTTATATTTCATAATCAACAATTACGGGATTGTGGTCGCTATGTTCGGTCCAGTTTTCATAGGGGCCAATTTCAACATGTTTAAGTCTTTTAATAAAGAAGTCGGAAGCAAAACAGAAATCAATATGATAAGGTCTTTCAAGTTTTCTATGCATATACAATGTTGGACTTGATTCCTTTCCGTGCTCTTCTTTATTATAGTAATGATATGTACTTTCAATTCCTATTTTTTGTAATTCTCGAACAATATTTGAATGATTGGCTTCCCGGTTAGGCTTATCCCAAATTGAGCTACTGTTTAAATCTCCTGCAATAATTACCTTATCTGTCTTTAATAACTCTTTATAATATTTTAGCGCATTCCAGGTATGTGTTCCGTAGTTGTCGGAGTTAGTTGGCTTTTGACACCAAATAGCCAATAAAATAAAATCAATGTTGTTTCCTTTTATTGATAATGGAATAATGTATCTAATGTCTGGGTTGTGTTCTTTTAATATTGAAATTTTCAAATCAGAATATGAGAATACACCTAGACCCTTATTTGGGTTATCTCCGTACCAAAAAATGTCATTTGGAGCGACAACATCATTATTAAACTTTAATTTATCTGGCTGTTCACTTTCAGGTACAATCAGAATATCAGGTTTTTCGGTCAGAATAAATTCTGCCTTTTTCCTAAAAGCCATATTACAGTTCCAAGTTATTAATCTCATTTTTTGTAATGCTCGTCAATATATCAGCAAAGTGTAATGCACTTGATATTACTTAGCTGTTGTTGGCTTTTGGTATTGAGGTGGAAACCTCTCTGTTTTTCAATGAAAATGCAAGCCTTGTTTTGAAAGAGAGTTTATTTCCTACTCAGGTAAAGCAAAAGTGTTTTCGAAGTTATGAAAAGCAAGCAGATTAACAAACGATACCCGCAGGTAAGTTTATTTTTAGAAAAAGAAAACGAGAAAGTGGTTGTGTTTTGTATGAATAGCTAGGGAAGGAGCTTATTTTTTGCAGAAAAGCACAAAACGATTTGCGGGCAAGTGAAATGTAAACTTATCGTTCGTCGGTTTTTTTAATCATTTTTAGAGTGAATCCGCCAAGAATTAATATGATTAGAGCCATAACTGCCCACAGCCATTTTTCATTGGCAAAAAGCGGTTCCGGTTTAGGTGATTCTGATTTTGTAATTATTTCTTCATCACCAAGACCAAGTGTTGTTATCGATTTAGGGACATTGTCTGAAAACCGGGAGATGTCATAATTTGGTCTGCGGGTATTGTTATTTCCATAACAAAGGAAATACTTTGCAGGTTTCGAAAATCGAACCATTAACTCGTATACGGATCCACTTATTTCAATAGCTCTGATTGTTAAGGCTTGGTTGTCGTTGTTGCTGATGATTACTTTTAAATGTTGGGCACTTGTGTTGCTGAATCTAAACTCATTTTTTTCGATGGAGTTTAGAGTACCCGTTGCAAGAGTTTGGTAGTTGTATTTCCAGCCAGCTTCTGTTTTTGTACTATCGGTAACATATTGAATGCAGATTGGTCGGTAGTAATCAAACAACTCGTCAACCTCGATTTTAAGATCATTTACCAAAACAGGTGATCCCATATCAATATCAAGTTCAGTTTGCTTCCGTTTTTTATTCTCAAAGCTGTTGGCTTTCTTTATCCCGTATTTACGGGATTTTCCTATTACAATCTCTTTCAGAGATAATTCAGCACTTTCTAAGTTTGGTTTCTCCTCGCTTTTGATTCCTATTCTGTAAAAAGAATAATTGGCATTTGGGAAATTCAATTTTGTAAACTGATAGTTTGTGTGTGCATTATTAATGGATAGTATTCTGTAATCCTCGATAAGAGTATACCAATTTTGTTGATCCTGACTTCCTTCAAGACTTGTTTTCCAGTCGAAATTTTCTTGTTCGAAATTTAACTGAATTTGATTTATAGAATTGGAGGTAGGAACTTTAAAGGTGAAGTAATGGCCATTTTTATTCCTCGATTGATTCAATAATTTAAAATCAACATTTATATTTTTTATTTGATCTTCGGTGGAATGGAGAATGTACGGTGCCTCGAGAGTATCATTTTGCTCCGAAATACCAATGATCCGTAAATCTTCCAGATCAGGCGAAAGCTTCCCGAAAATTTCATTCGGGATTTCCAGTTTGTGCCATTGATCGGTGATCCCAATAATTTCCCTTTTGTAGTTGAAATCATTTTTCTGACCATAAGTACAGGTGAATGTAAAAAGTAACAGAAGGAAACAGATCTTAATTTTCATAAAAAGTAATTTTATATCGTGAGACTAGCCAAAATTGTGTGTTTTACGCTTTAGTATCTTCTTCATCAGTCATATTGCTCTTGTATTTATTGTACAGGAACGAAATAATCAAAAGAAGTATTCCCAAGGAAACAAATACAATGGTTTTTGCAATAGTACCCAAATGCGAGATGTCGTAAAAGAATAGTTTTGCCAGTGTAAGTGCAAACAATCCGATGGCTGCAATTCGTAAATGCTTTTTGTTTTTCCAGATGCCGTAAGCAATTAGGAGTAGGGAATAAGAGCCCCAAAGTATGCTTAGTCCAAGCTTATAAGATTGAGTTGATCCGCTTATATCCATCCAGTTCAATAATTCACTACTTAGAAACCATAGAATAGAAGTGAAGAGCAGGTATTCAAAAGCCTTTTTATATGGTTTGGTGTTAAATTCTTTTTTAACCTGCAGATAGATTGTTGTAAGCGATAAGGCCGCAAAAACCAACGCAATGTATCTTATCATGATATTGAAGGTTCCACGATGATAATATTCAGCTAAACTTTGATTGATATAGCTTTCGCGCAATTCACTTAGTGAGTACAAGCCTAGCGTTAAAAATACAACAAGGCTAAGTGTGCTTAATCCAATACTTACATAGGCCAGTTTTCGGTTTTTTAACTTTGCCATATTCACAATAGAAAGAATAGAGAAAAACAGTAAGGAATAATTGATGATCCAGATCGTTTTCAGTTCTTTTAAATCGTAGTTTTTATAGTAATGAGAATATTCTTCACCAACAGCCTGTATGTTTAGTGCTGATTCCTTTAACAACTGACTCCAATAGTTGCCAATTTCCAATCGGAATGAATAATATAGTGTAAACAAGATAATCGCGGGGATGATATAGGAGAATGGTCTCCTCATATTTACACCGCGAAGTATTGAACTTGGATAATTGTCATTGTTATTCAATTTGTTGATGAGTCCGAAAGAAACAATAAAGAGCAATGAACTTATAAAGTTAACATTCAGTAAAAAGGTGATTTTTGTTTCCGGATCTTCAACAAGGTAAGTGTTGTAAACGCTTGTCCAATCCTGCAAAATACTAAAGAAGGCAAGTACCATTAAGGGGTAAGACATGGCTTCGTAAATGGAAACCTTTTTAGTTCTTCCAATCCAAAAGAGCAGTGCCGCTTCACTGGCCCATAGTAAAGTCACCCAATTTCCGTCCAACTGAATGGGAAAGGCAATGGTGATAAATATGAGAACCAATCCTGATATTAGATAGAAAACATTCTTATCGGCAAGGCTTTGTTTGTAGATGATTATACTTACGATACTGTGAATAATCGCATTGATAAGGGTAAATAATCCTAATAAATGTTCTCCTGTTTCATGTTGAGATAAGATTGAATATCCTAAGCCAAAAAAGATAAAGGAGTTGGATACGAGAAGCAGAGAATTGCCTTTGTCTAATCTTTCCTTCCGTACTAATTTATAGGCCAGGAACAGTACATAAAAAATCGCGAAAAATACGATTAGAAAGCTGCTTCCCAATACAAAGTGTTCACTGGTTTCGTATTTGCCCAGGAACCAGGAATAGAAGATCAACCAGGTTAGTACGAAAGAAGAATAATGCAATGCCTTCCAGTATTTTTTGAATGCAATGAAAAGAATGCCAATGTTAATAATTGCCATGTAGCTAAAAAGTACAGCTACTTTTCCTGAGCCGTCACTTAGCAGGAAGGGAACCGCATATGCACCCACCAAGCCTATGTGAGCAATTACCTGTTTGTTGTAATTGATTGCTGCCACAACAGTGAATACTGTGAAAATCAGCATCAGAATAAAAGCAACAACTTGCGGAAAAAGGCCATACAAACTATAGGCCATATAGGTGATGAAATATAGAATTGCGATGGCACCACTTACCAGAACAGCACTATAGCTTTCATATTTCTCTTTTAGTTTGATGCCAAAACCCAATAGCCCGATTCCGGTTAAATAAGCAAGAATAATTCTTGTTAAGGGACTTATTAGGTCGTTGTCGATAGAGTACTTGGCGCCTATTGCCACACCAAGAATGGTGATTGCAATACCGATTTTATTAATCAGGTTTTCGCCGATAAATTTCTCGATGTCAGACTTTCCTTTTGGCGATTTGATTGTTATAGGAGCTGTAGTTGTTATGATTTCGACCTTGTGCTCTTCCTGCTTTGTTGGCGACGCTATGTTTTTCAGATCATCAAGAAGAGATTCATTCAAAATTTCCGTCTTGCTTTCTGCCCCCAGAGGCATTGCTTCGGCGTTTTTTAAACGGATGATTTCGGATCGTAATTCACTAATCTCATTCGATAACACTTCTTGTTTTTCACGAAGAATCTCATGCTTCTCGAAGAGCTGATTAATTTTATCCTTATTGTCTGACATGTTGTTCGTTTATTTACTTGACGGCTTGAATTTATGAAAAGCATTCTTGTAAACAAAATATATCAATCGGTAAGCCGAACCAAAAATTAGGTTTTTGATTCGTAAGAGAAGTTATCGATTCCAAATCTCCCAGTTCTTTTCGGCTTGCAGGTGAAGCATTAGCAGGCCGTTGTGGGTTTTTGCGCCTTGTTCTGCTCCTTTTTTCATGAAAAGAGTTTCTGCCGGATTGTAAACAACATCATACAAAAAATGATCTTTTGTGAGAAGTTCGTAAGGGATATCCGGACAGGTATCATCTTTGGGAAAAGTTCCCAAAGGCGTACAATTTACAATCAAGTGGTAATTGCTCATTAGTTCCTTTGTCAGCATCTCGTAGCTGATGCATTTATGGGAAGCCGTTCGGGATACAAATTGGTATGCGATTCCCATTTCTTCCAATCCGGTGGCTACAGCTTTTGAAACGCCTCCGGTACCTAAAATCAACGCTTTTGGTTTGGCACCATCCAAAAATACACGCAGCGATTCTGTAAAACCATGTATGTCGGTGTTGTAGCCAACTAATTTTATTTGTTCGTTTTCGCGGATTATCTGTACCGAATTTACCGCACCAATTCTTTCGGCCAATGGATCCATCTCATCCAAAAATTGAATTACATCCTGCTTGTAAGGAATGGTAACGCAGAATCCTTTTAAATCGGAATGTTGTTTCAATATAGTAGGGAAATCCAGAATATTCGGAAGTTCAAAATTTAAGAAAGTGGCATCTATGCCTTCTTTGTCAAATTTATCGGTAAAGTATTTCTTTGAAAAAGAATGCCCCAAAGGGAAACCAAGAATTCCGAATGTATCCATTTTATTCTGTTTTTGATTCTGGTGAGAATTTTTCCATCATCCAAATGAGCAGGAATCCGGCAATGGCCAAAAGAACTGCAAACATCAATTGTGAATCCAGACCAATCATCTTCTCAAAGGTGTTTGGCAGTATGTTTTCCTGCAGTAATGGTTTTTCCACTCCGTGTCGGTCAATAAAAGTTGAAATGGTATTTTTCCATGGCCACACTTTATTTAAAGATCCGATCATGAATCCCGCAAGCAAAGCAATAGTCATGTTGTGGTATTTCTTCAACAGCCAGCTTAGCAGGTTCGAAAAACTCAATAGCCCTACAACTGCACCTGCGCCAACCACTGCGACAACATCCAGTTTTAAAGTGCTTATCGCATTCAGGATGTATTCGTATTTTCCCAAAAGAAGCAAGATGAAAGCGCCCGATATTCCCGGTAAAATCATTGCACAAATGGCTAATGCTCCCGAAAGAAAAAGAAACCAGTAGGAGTTCGTTGTTTCGGCAGGAGTGATTACCGTTACCAGATAGGCTATGCCAACACCAATAATCAGGGCAACAATAGTGCGTAATTTCCATTCCGTAATTTTACGGGCTATCACAATTGCTGAGGCAACAATTAATCCGAAGAAGAACGACCAGATTAATATTGGTTGTTCGGCAAGAAGATACTTAATTAGTTTAGCCAGAGATAGAAAACTTAGGAAAATTCCGAAGATCAAAGCCATTAGAAAGTTTCCGTTAATTGCCTGCCAGAATTCTTTCAGTTTGAATTGAAATAGCAGTTTTGCTGCACTTCCGTTAATCGATTTAATGCTATTGATTAATTCCTCGTAAATTCCGGTGATAAAGGCAATTGTTCCACCTGAAACTCCGGGTACAACATCGGCAGCACCCATTCCCATTCCCTTAAGGGCAATAAGAAGGTAGTCTTTCATTTTTCTGGGCATAGTATATTTTGTTGAGCTTGCGTTATCGGTTTCAAATCAATTATCGATTTGCTTTTAGGAGCTTGGTGAAGTGTTTATTTTTCTTTAATTCGGGAAATTGAATAAAGATATCATTAATGTTTTCCGAATCGATGTCAATTGCCTGCCGGATGTATTGTTCAGATTTACTGATATCACCCGTAATGGCATAGTAGGCCGCTAAATTACTTAGTAACTGAGGACAATCGGGTGTTTGCCCAAGACTTTCCAGCAGCACATCAATGGCTGTTTCTTCATTTTCATTCTGATGATAATACTCTGCAAGAGTAATCGGATAAGTGGTGTCGAAAGGATCCAATTCAATTGCTTCTCTAAATGCCTGAACAGCTTTTTGAGGAGAGTTGGCTCTTGCATATGCCGATCCTAAGGCAAACCAATAGTCAGAATTCGTATCGTCCAATTGTTTTGCTTTTTCAAGATAAACCAAACATTCATCTATTTTATCCTGATACATGAGTATTAGCCCCATTCCAAACCAAGGATCGGCTAAATTCTCATTCGCTTTAATCGCAGTTTCGTAGTTGATTAAGGCTTGCTCGTATTCGTCCATTTTTTCAAAACATTCTCCAATGTATGAATAGGTTGAAGCATGATCATCATCAAATTCGAGATATTCTGTATAGCATTTTATCGCATCTACAAAAAGTCCTTGATTAGCAAGAGCATTTGCTTTGTTGAAATAGGCCTTGCCATGTTGGTCATTGATAGCCAAGCTGTATTCGTAGGCTTCAACTGCTTTTTGGAAATTACCTGTGCGGTTGAAAATGATTCCAATATTATACCAAGCGTTATCCGAAAAGGGGTTTAGCTCCAAAAATTGCTCATAAGCCACGATGCTTTGATCGTCTTCCCCAATTTTCTCATAACAATATCCCAATTCAAAAAGAACTTCCGAATCTTCCTCGTCTAGTTCGAGAGCTTCTTCCAAATATTCAATGGCAAAGTCGAACTGACTTAATTGTTCGAAAGCAAGTGCAATTCTGAAAAGTAAATCTTCACGATTCTCATAACTTTCATCTAAAGCTTTATCGAATTGTTTTTTTGCAAGCTCATGCTCTCCCAAATGGTTGTAAATATTCCCTTTAAGTAAAAGTAGCTCCTTGTTTGAAGATTCAATTCCTTGTATTTTTTTTAAAACAGCAAGTGCTTCGAGATGCTGCTCGCGATCAACTAAAATCTGGGCTTTTTTAATTTGAAGAGAAATGGCACCAGGGTGCTGTCTATTAGCAATATTCGAAACTTTTACAGCCTCCGAAAGATTGCTCTTCTCAATGTAGTGATCAATGATGCTTTCAAATTCATGAACATCGAAATAGTAGAGCGTTTCAGCTTTTACCATTTCTTCGAAACGGCTTACTAATGTAAGCGAATCATCATCAAGATAGTTTTCAGTATTCTCTATCATTTATCAAATTAAAATGATTGTTGCATTGCAAAAATAGGATTAATTTTAAAATATTCAAGATGTAAGATATTAACAAAAGTTAATTCATACTTCAGTTTTTATACTGTATTGCCCAAAAACAAACGGCCTCTTATTAGGAGGCCGTTGTTAATTATAAATTGCGATGTTCAATTCTTAGTAAATCAAATACTGTTTTCACAGGATTAAAAGAGGCGCTAGGCACTTCAACAAAGATTGTATTCCAATCAGACATGGCACCATTCCACAAACCAGGCAGTTCCATTGCTTTCAAATCACTTCCATCATGCGATTTTTGAGAGATAAAACCAGTTTGTTTATCGATAAATTTAGGTAAGTAGAATTTATTTCCTTTGTAGTCTTTAATACCACAAACCAAGTCTACCGGATTAAAATGAGTGGAACGGTCTAAAATATTTTTTTGTCTTACGTCTTGTTTGTCAATCTGCGATCCTTCAACAATTTGAAGAGAAACAGAACCATCTGAATTTCTTGACCAAAATGGTCCACCACCAGGTTCTCCTTCATTCTTAACCATACCACAGACACGAATTGGACGATTGAATTTGGTGAATAGGTATTGCTTTAGTTTTTCAGGATCTTCAATTTTAAGATTAGCGGGTGCTTTTGTACAAAGTTTATCTTCTAAAAAAGCAAGCATTTCATCAAGAATATCTTGAGAAACATTTTTATCCTCTTCAAGAATTTTCAAGTAGTCGAAAACAAATGCTTGATGCTCTAATAGAAATCCAGCTAAAACTTTTTTGAATTTGCAGTTTGCATCCTTTAAACGATCGGGAACAACATTGTCAATGTTTTTAATAAATACAATGTCAGCATTCAACTCATTTAAATTCTCAATTAGCGCACCGTGTCCGCCTGGACGAAATAGAATTGTCCCATCTTCGTTTCGGAAAGGTTCATCATTCATATCGACTGCAATGGTGTCGGTTGATGATTTCTGAACAGAGTAAGTTACATTAAGTTTACCGTCATATTTTTCTTCAAAAGTATCTTTGGTCTTATTTAAACGTTCTTCGAAAAGTTCTTTGTGATCATCAGATACTGTGAGGTGAATTTGAGCATCCCCTTTTACGTTTTTAGCATAATTAAGAGTCTCTACCAAATGTTCTTCAAAAGCGGTTCTTGAAAAGTGCTTATATCTGTGGAATTTTAGTAATCCCTTAGGTAGATTAGCATAATTTAGACCTTTTCGTGTTAACAACATGGCCAGAATTTGCTTAAATTGATTCTTATCAAGCATCTTCTCTAGATCCATGTTGTTTTCCGAAATAATATTTCTTAGATCACCATAAAAAGCGAAATCGTCAAGTCTATCGAAGAAGTTAAACATGGTTTCCGGGCCCTTATGACATAGGAATTTTAGATAATTTTCTTCAGTGTCCTGATAAGTGTTTAAAAAATCGTAAAGTGGTTTAAACATTCGAGTTGCCGCACCCGAAGCAGGAACAAATTTTACCAAGGAAAGTTTCTTTACATGTGCTGCAAATACTTCCTTATGAATATCCTGTTCTTCATCACCAATTTGCGATATTCCGTCATCAATTGTGGCAGGTTTCTTAAGGTTCATTTTAGGAAAACCAGTCTTGAAGTTGCTTAGTTGTTCTTCAATGGTTTTAATATCAATGCCTTTGGCCTTGAATTGAGATTGGTCTTGTTTTGAAAACATGTTTAAAGTTTTAATAAAGTGTCATAGACAATATAGAGAATACTTTCAATAAATGAAATGCAGTTTCTATTAAATGAAAAAATTAATTATGCAATTCGTTGCAAAAGCAAGTGTAAAAATACAAATATTGTGGGAAATTTCATACTTGAGTACCTTCAAGTTTGATGTTAACGCAGTTTCCTGTATTATTCCTGTTTATTTTGTAAAATTGATTTTCGGGTATTTGTCTTGATGAATTCCAATTAATGCTGATCAGTTTAGTAGAATCGATTTCTTTTGTACTTTTGCCATAAATTTAGGAGAGAAATGAAGGACAAGCAATTTCAGTGGGGGAATAACAAGAGGTATAATGATTTTCCAAGTTCATTTAAAAGACGGTTTTCAGAAAGAATCCAAAAAATTTCGATAGATGCTGGCTTTACATGTCCTAATCGGGATGGGAGTAAGGGTGTTGGAGGTTGTACATATTGTAATAACAATAGTTTTAATCCAGCCTACTGTAGTCCTAAGAAAACAATCACAGAGCAAATTTTATTAGGGATTGATTTCTTCAATACCAAATATAAGGCTCAGTATTATCTTGCTTATTTTCAAGCCTATTCAAATACTTACGGGCCAATCGATCATTTAAAACAAATCTATGAGGAGGCTTTGTCTCACGAAAAAGTAGTTGGTTTGGTAATTGGTACCAGACCCGATTGTGTGTCGGATTCTCTTTTAAGCTATTTGGAAGAATTGGCAAAAGATTATTATATCAGTATTGAATATGGTGTGGAATCGTTAAATAATAGTGCTTTGGAGTCCATAAATCGTGGACACACCTATCAGGAAGCGGAGAAAACGATCATGAGAACTTCAAATCGGGGAATTCATATCGGAGCACATTTGGTAAATGGACTTCCGTGCGACACCCCACAAATGATGATTGAACATGCTGTAACGTTATCAAATTTACCAATTGATACCCTTAAGATGCATCAATTGCAAATTCTCAATAACACAACAATGGCCAAAGAATATGAGGTAGAACCTGAGAAGTTTTACCTGTTCGAGATGGAAGAGTATTTGGATTTTATTGTGGATGTGATAGAACGAATTAATCCAGGCGTAACATTGGAACGGTTTATTAATCAGGCACCAAAAGGTTGGTTGATTGCTCCGAAATGGGGCATCAAGAATTTTGAATTTGTAGATAAGCTAGACAAAAAATTAGTAGAAAGAGATACTTGGCAAGGGAAACTGTTTAAGGTGATCGAATAATCACCCCATTATTTCCTTAAGAGTATTTTTGGCTTTTTTAAATCCTAATTTTTCAGATTGTTTAATATCCGAAATAGCGGCTTCTTTATTTCCATTTTTCAGATTGGCAATTCCTCTCGCAAAATATGCACGTTCTAGTTTTGTGTCAATCTTTATTGCTTTATCGTAGTAATTGATTGCCTTCGTGTATTGTTCCAGACAATCTAATGCGACAGCTTTATTGTAGTATATACCTGAAGAATTCAGACCGTATTTTATTGATAAATCGTAGTCTTTTACTGCACCTTCGTAATCTTTCATGTAATATTTACAAATGCCGCGAAAATGTAAAGCCTTAATGTTTCTTGGGTTTAGAGTTAGTAAGGATGAGTAGTCTTTTATCGCTGATTCGTAATTTTTCTGATTTTCAAAGAGAATTGCTCTGTTTAGATATGCTTCTTCTTCAAATTTCTGTTTTGTTATCACCAAATTCAGATCATTGATTGCCTCTCTATTCTTATTTAGGAAAGAGTAGCAAATAGCTCTGTTGTAATAGGCAGGTAGATAGTTTTTGTCGCCTTTTACAATAGTCGTGAATTCTATTATTGCTTCGGTATATTTCTGATTTGCCATTAATTCAATTGCATCCTCATTTTTTCTGTCTTCAAGGGATTTATTACATCCAAATACAAAAAAAATAAAAACAAGAAGTAATGTAATCGCAGTAGTCCGTAAGTAATATTTAGTCATGCAAAGTAGTTAGAGTTGGTTTCTCCAATATACGCAAATTAAACAGAAGAGGTTTTCAAACCTCTTCATATTGTTATAAACGGCCTTTTTTAGTTGCTCAACTATTTAAAAAGCTTGGCTAAGATGTCTTTTTTACCCATTTTAATTAATTCCGTTTTTATAGCTTCGCGATATTCCTTTTTATACCAGAATAGGAATTTACGTTGAGATAATTTCTCTTTTTCAGTTTTTGCTGTAAATACCTTTTTTAATGTGTATGGGTGGTAGCCAGAGTAGTAAATCACCGTAGCTACAGTCATTGGTGTAGGAGTGAAATCCTGAACCTGCTCCAGTTTGAAATCAAGTTCTTTGGTTTTCACAGCAAGGTCAGCCATGTCGGTTCCGTGACTTCCTGGGTGACTGGAAATGAAATATGGGATTAATTGTTGGTTCAAACCTTCTTTTTTATTGATTTCGTCGAACAGAGCTTTCAATTTGTAAAATAAATTGAACGATGGTTTGCGCATCACATTTAAAACTTCATCCGAAGTGTGTTCTGGTGCAACTTTTAATCTTCCTGATACGTGATTTTTGATCAACTCGGTGGCGTATTCCCGGTTTGATTTATTGATTTTGTCATCTTTAGTTTGGTGCAGAATTAAATCATAACGAATTCCGCTACCAACAAAGGATTTTTTAACTCCGGGAATCTGATCTACCTTTTTGTAGATATCAAGCATTGCCTGATGATTAGTATTCAGATTTGGACAAACATCGGGATGGATGCACGAAGGTCTTCGGCAAGTTTTGCAGATAGATTCGAAAATCCCTTTCATTTGATACATATTGGCCGAAGGACCACCTAAATCGGAAAGGTAGCCTTTGAAATCTGGCATTTTTGTGATGTTTTCAACCTCTTTCAATATTGATTTTTCGGATCGGTTGGCAATAAATTTTCCCTGATGAGCTGATATGGTGCAGAATGAACAGCCACCAAAACATCCCCTGTGCATGTTAACAGAGAATTTAATCATATCAAAAGCAGGAATTTTCTTGTCTTTGTATCTTGGATGCGGTAATCGGGTATAAGGTAAATCATAAATCTCATCCATTTCCTTTTCATTCATAACCGGGTAGGGAGGATTTACAATTATACTCTGATCTTTATAATCCTGAGTCAATTTTTTTGCCATCATGGCGTTCGACTCCATCTCAATATAACGGAAATTGCTCGCGAATTTCTTTTTGTCTTCCAGGCAATTCTCATGGGAATACAATTCCTGATCCTGCCATTGTTTTTGGGTTGGATAAGATTCGTCTTTTGAAACCAAAAATGAGGTTTGAGGAATGTTAGTTAAAGAATGGAATGGAACTCCTTTTTTGGTTAATCGAACAATTTCCTTTAATGGTTTTTCGCCCATTCCATACACCAATAAATCAGCCTTGCTTTCACATAGTATACTAGGTTTCAATTCATTATCCCAGTAATCGTAATGAGTTACTCTTCTTAACGAAGCTTCAATTCCTCCAATTACGATGGGTGTGTCTGGATATAAATCTTTAAGAATCTTTGAATAGACAATTGTCGGACGATCAGGTCGTTGTCCATGCCTTCCTTCAGGAGTATAGGCATCATCGTGACGCAATCTTCTATTTGCGGTATAATGATTTACCATAGAATCCATATTCCCGGCAGTTACCCCAAAGAATAATCTAGGCTGTCCCAATTTCTTAAAATCACGCAAGTCGTCACGCCAGTTAGGCTGTGGTACAATGGCGACTTTAAGTCCTTCGTTTTCAAGAACTCTTCCAATAACCGAAGCTCCAAACGATGGATGATCTATATAGGCGTCACCGCTAAATAGAATAACATCTAATTCTTCCCAGCCTCTTTCTTTTACTTCCTTTGCCGATGTAGGAAGCCATTTATCTATGTGTAATCTGTTATTCTCAGTCATAAGTATCGAAATTCCTGCAAAGATAGTATTATTTATAAAGATTTTAAAGAAGGATTTTCATAGTCCTGAAAATAAAATAGATTCCAAACAATAATGAACTTCTTTTGTTGTTCTATTTCGGCTGTGGAGTGCATGTTTGGCGCGGAATTACTTTGTGATATTGATCGCTTAGAGTATCTTTGTCAGTCTAAATTAGAATGATGAATTATTTTTCATATCATACCCATACTCAATATTGTGACGGTAAAAGTACCACGGAAGAATTGGTGTTAAGAGCCATTGAGCTAGGTCTTAGCGTAATTGGATTTTCGTCTCATGCTCCTTTGCCTAAAAAGGAAGTTTGGAGTATGGCATCGGATATGCTGGAGAATTATATCGCCGAAGTGCAAGGCTTGAAGCAAAAATACAAATCGAAAATTCAGATTTATTTGTCTCTCGAAATTGATTATATTCCTGGTATTACAAGATCTTTTGAAGATTTTAAGAAAGAGTCTAATTTGGATTATACGATTGGTTCGGTTCATTTGGTGAAAGCAAAGTCTGAATCTGAGTTTTGGTTTCTCGACGGGCCGGATACAAATTATATTCACGGCATTGAGGTTTTGTTTGATGGGGATGTGCAAAAGGCTGTAACTGCATATTTCAATCAGCTAATTGAAATGATCGAAACTCAAAAGCCAGATGTCGTTGGGCATGTTGATAAAGTTAAAATGAACAATAAGGGTCGTTTTTTTTCGGAAGATGAGAAATGGTATGTTGACTTATTGGACAGAACAATTGAAGTAATTAAGAATTCAGACACTATTGTTGAAGTCAATACCAGAGGGATTTACAAGAAAAAAACCAATTCTTTTTTTCCTGATGCTTATTTTCTGAAAGAATGTAAGAGGAAGTCAATACCTGTTACTATAAGCAGTGATGCTCACCACGTAGATGAATTAGTTTTAGGCTTCGATTCAGCCAATGAATTGCTCAAAGGTGTTGGATTTGAGTCTGTTCGTGTTTTTGGAGATAAAGGCTGGTTTGACCAGTCTTTGTAATTAACAGTAATTATTGATTTTTTTAATCAAATAATGGATGAGAGTATTGATAAATAATACTATTTTTATCCAATTGAAGAGGTTTCGGTTCTTAGTTTGATTAGCATTTCTAATTGTTGTGACCTTTTTTTAGAAAAGAAATATTTTAAAATAAAGAAACTATAGATATACTAATTCATTTCATCGTCTGTTTAAAAGACTAAATGATTTAGTTTGTCACTCCCGATGATTTATCGGGACAACCTTTTTATACCTTGATTACATATGAAGTTGGTTGATCCAAAAGATTTATTAAAAGCCAGTGAGAATTTGAGTTGGTTTGGTGGTGAAAGCTTTGCCAAATTATTAATGTACATTCTTCGATTGAATAAATTGAATGATTTGTATTCGGCAAATTGTGCCAAGGAAGGCGTTGAATTTATAGATGCATTATTGGAAGATTTGGGTATTAAATTCGAATTTGATGAGGAAGAATTAAAGCGGATACCTAAAGAAGGTCCGTTCATAACAATATCGAATCATCCATTTGGTGGTATCGATGGCTTAATTTTAATTAAGCTAATGTGTACTGTACGCCCGGAGTTTAAAGCAATGGCCAATTTCTTATTAAAAAAGATAGAGCCCATTAAAGATTACTTTTTGGGTGTTAATCCTTTTGAGGAAAGAAAGGGTGTTGCGTCCAGTACCGGGGGCATTAAAGAAGGACTACGTCATTTAAGTGATGGTTTTCCATTGGGGATATTTCCTGCAGGTGAAGTGTCTTCTTATCAGTCTCACACAAATAATATTACCGATAAGCAATGGGAACCTTCTATTCTTAAGTTCATTAAGAAGACTGAAGTTCCTGTTGTTCCAATTTATTTTCAGGGGAGCAATAGTTTAATTTTCCATTTGTTGGGAATGATTCATCCCACACTGCGAACCGTAAAATTGCCTTCTGAACTATTAAATAAAAAGAATAAGCTTATTCGCATTCGTATTGGTAATCCTATTTCTGTGAAAGATCAGAAAGGATTCTCAGACATTAATCAGTATGGTCGTTTTTTGCGTGCAAAAACCTATATGTTGGGAACGCCAATTGAAGTGAAAAAGTTTTATCAATTTAAACACAAGGAAAAAATTGCGAAGGTTCAAGATATTGTACCTCCTGTAAACCCAGAGATTATTCGAAGTGAGGTGGAAGGGCTTGCTCAGGAATATTTGCTGTTTAAAAGCAATGATTTTGTTGTGTACTGCGCTCCTTCGGCTAAATTACCGCATGTGTTGACAGAGTTAGGGCGATTACGGGAAATTACTTTCCGTGAAGTTGGTGAGGGAACGAATATGGGTATCGATGTTGATGAATATGATTTGTATTATCATCAGCTGTTTATTTGGGATGTGGAGGCACACAAGATTGTAGGTGCTTATCGTGTAGGTAAAGGAAATGAAATTCTTGCAGAGTATGGTTTAAAAGGTTTTTATTTACAGAGCCTGTTCCGTATCAGCAAAAAATTCCAACCTATTCTTCATGAATCATTGGAATTAGGACGTTCTTTTATTGTGAAAGAGTATCAGAAAAAGCCAATGCCTCTGTTTTTACTTTGGAAAGGGATTTTGTATTTTTTACTAAAGAATCCTCAGTCACGTTATTTGATCGGGCCTGTTAGTATTAGTAATAAGTATTCTGATTTATCGAAAGATTTGATCATTAAATTTATTATGCGTAATTATTTCAATTATGATTTAGGGCAATATATAAAATCAAGGAAGAAATTTAAAGTGAAAATAAAAGATCTGGATGTAGATATTTTATTAGAAATGGCCAAAAATGATATCAATAAATTAGATAAGCTGATTGGCGATTTTGAAATAACAAATGACAAGTTACCAGTTCTTCTTAAGAAGTATATTTCTCTGAATGCTAGAATTGTAGGCTTTAATATCGATCCGAATTTTAATGATTGCCTGGACGGTTTAATCGTAGTTGATTTGTTTGATGTTCCCATAAAAGTAATTGAGTCCTTGTCGAAGGAATTCAATGATGATACGATTATGAAAAGATTTTCATCGGAAGATGTCCGTTTTTAGGATATATTTCACGACCTTTGCAGGCAATTTTGTTAACTGAAAAAGATTAGTAGTTGGATTTTCAATATTTATTTAAAGGAATACTAGTGGGATTAATGGTGTCTATACCATTGGGACCTATAGGTGTGTTAATTATTCAAAAAACCATTCAGAAAGGTCGTTTGGCTGGTTTTATTTCGGGTATGGGTGCCGCTGTTGCGGATATGTTTTATGCTACTGTTGCAGCTTTTGGACTGGGAATGGTGCTTAGTTTCATTCAAACACAAGAATTCTACCTACAATTAATAGGTAGTATTTTTTTGGTGTATGTAGGTTTACGAATTTTTCTTACCAATCCGATAAAGCAAATAAGAGGGGCTCATAAAACAGGCAAAAAGGGAATGCTTGGCGATTTTATCTCCATATTTTTCCTTACTGCGTCGAATCCTATTGCCGTTTTTGTCTTTGTTGCAGTCTTTGCGGGAACTTCTATTTTTGGTGCTAATCCTACTCTTCGAATTGAGTTGTTCTTAATTTTGGGTGTTTTGTTGGGAGGTGCTTTATGGTGGTATACTTTGTCAACCATTATTAATATATTCCGCAAGAAGTTCAGGTTGAAACAATTGTTTTGGATTAATAAAATTTCTGGAGTTGTTATTGC